>NZ_JBFRFR010000023.1:0-100960 GCF_052114925.1 Bradyrhizobium sp. 2TAF36
TCGATCGCGGACACGACACGCTTGCGAAGATCCAGAGAATAAGGCTTGCCCATCCATGCTGGCCTCCAACCCAGCCAGAATGGTGAATCAGAAACACACCGATTTGGGAATCCCAAATCGATTCAACCTAACCCCATCCCGCTTTAGTGTCGGACTTGCGCTCGATCCAAGCTTTACCATCAGTCGCTTGCTTGTCAGCCAAGCAAGCGACGATACGAAATATCTCGCAGGACGAGAGCGGGTCTGCGAGGGCATGCGCCTAGCCCTAGCCGGGGTGCCAGAGGAGTGATGTCCGTAAACTGACAACGCTACGGAGAAGCCGATTATGCAGTTGTCAAAGGTCGCCGCGTTGGCGCTCATCGCTAGCTGTCCAAGCCTACTGTCTGTATCTCGGGCGGCGGCCGTTTCTGAATGCTCAATCTCAGGCACACTAGCGGATTGGGGCGAGAACTCGACGGCCGACATTGACCTCACGTCCGGAGGAAGTTGCCAATTTCCAATCAAGATACGCGGCACGGTGAGTGGCTCGGACATCTCTCAAAAGCCGTCACACGGCAAGCTGAAAAGGCTCAACCTGTCTACGTTCGAATACAAGGCGAAGGCCAAATATAAGGGTAGCGATACCTTTGCCATCAAAGCGACGGGTCAGGGACCGACAGCTTCTGGCACGTCGGTAATCACTGTGCACGCGACGATCAAATAGCGTTCCTCGCTCGATTGCATGGTGAACGCGGAAGCAACAGCCGCCCGATGTCTCGCGCCAATGGCACCACAATGAAAAGGGACCATCGGAGTAACCGATGGTCCCAAAAGCCTCAAAGGCTCTTCGCTGGCAAAGGCCTTGCCGTGTCTTGCCAAGTTGGGCTGCGAGCAGACTTGGCGGGCTGCTTGCAGGGTTGATGCTCGCTCTACGCTGGCCTTCTGGACCCTGGCCTCCTTGACGCTGGCCTTATGGACGCTGGTCCCGTCGGACACTGGTTGCCATCGGCTCTGGTCACGTCGGCGCTCGTCGCTCTCGGCGCTGGATGGTGCGAGAAACCGACTCGATCAACCAATGCCAATTGAACTGCCGACCCGACGAATAGTCTAGGTGTTGTTGTCTGTTCCTCTCGAAGAAATTTGGGTTAGCGAGGCTGCCAATTCCCGCATCGTTGGATGTCATTTCTAACGACGACCGGCAGCCCGCCGACCGAATTGCGAATGGCGCACGTCCTCGCGCTGGACCCGTCAGCGCGAGTTTTGCTTTTTCGGGGATCGCACCCTTCTGGCGGGTTTTGTCAATGCGATGTCAGCCACAGCAGGGTTTGCGACTGACGCTTCGAGAATTTCGTATTGAGCATGCTTCCAATGGACTTCCGCCTTTCCGTCGGGTTGCCCATCGGCGACCCAGAGGTGGTAGGCGCGCTCGCGAATTGCCTCTTCCAGATTTGGCATGGGATTTTCCTTGCGAATGATCCGCCCGGCCCCAGCCAAAAGACTTGCTCTCGTAGGGTTAATGAAATCTTAACGGGGCAGCGGAAGCCAAGCGTCGCGCGGGTGCCGCTAAAGGGCGGTCGGCGCTCATTGCGAGAGATCTCGGCAGCGCTCGCGGACGCAGGTCGCAACGAACGGTAATCCGCATGCGGCGACCGGCATCAAACTCATGCTTACCGAGGGTCGACGAGGCCGTGCACGGGCCGCCTCTTTGGGGGCTCGTGGCCCGATTGACACCAGCGCAGCGAAACTAGTCAGTCGATTGGCGCGAGCCGTTCGTTCCACCGCGCCGCAAGGTTTTTGATCTGCTCGAAATGCAGGATCGCCGGCTCACCCTCGCGGACGATTGTCGTCCGCTTGCGTTCCTTGGGTGGCAACGTCATCGCGCGCGATACTGCCGCGCGCAGTTTCATCGAGCCGTGATCTGTCAGGGTGACGAGTTCTTCCGGGTCAAGGGCCATGGGTCCACGCCTACGCTACCGGCTGGCCCGCAAGCCAGCACACGCGCCCCGAATGCCCAATTCTCCAGATAGCTCAACATGGTTAATAGTTCGTTATCGTTTGGCTCTGTCATTTGGATTGGCGCGCGGGTCACGCGGCGTCTTGTCCCGCAAGTCAAATGAGCCTCTCAGGCTGCACCAGCCCCTGTTTGGGTCGAACCCAATCCCACCCGATTTCAAATGCTAAAGGAGGTGGCTACCGCCAGGCTCGCAGCAGGGGTAGTTCGCCCGTGCCGCGCCGGTCCGCGCGGTAGCCCCCAGTGAGCCATTGCAGTCGCAATTGATCAGGCTACCGCTGCCAACCTGCCATCGGCATGCGGATTTGCGCAAAGCAGACGCTTGCGAATGGCCTCTTCAACGAGCGCGAGCGCTTCCTTGGCTTGTCGCGCTTCGGCTTCCGCAACTTCGGCGCGAAGCTCTACGGCCGTCAACTTATCCTTCTGAGCTTCAATGCAGCACTGGGCCAGCTCCAGCGCTCGGCAAGCATCTTGCAGCTTACGTTCGGTGGTTACGGTGAGTTCACGCTGTGCCCGCTCGGCGGCCTCCGCTCGCCCTTCGGCCAGCCGCAATCTTTCTATGGCGCTCGTGCAAAGTGATTGGGCACGGGCTTCGGTCTCGCGGGCGTGCTTCTCCATATCGCGGAAGACATCGGCCGCTTGATATACCAGATCGAGAGCTGTTGCTCCCTTGTCTGGTGCCAGCGGTGAGGGAAAGCTCAAGATGCCCTCATCCCCTCCAACTGGCGCTCTGGAACTACGCTGCGCCATGCAGTTCAAGCTCGTCGCGAACACACATACACGGGCAGTATCATGAATAGCTATGGTTAACGGATGGTTAAACAGTTGCATGCCTGGAGATGTCGTAACGGCGCGCGGCGGGCAATGGCACCGAAAATCAGTCAGTTCTTTGGGCGTGCCTAGCGTAGCAGCAGAGGCTCGCGCCGGCGGCTGGACCGGCACATCGGCCGCTGACTTTCCTCTCCATGCAAATTTGGTCGGCTGCCATTCCTCGGGAATAGGCGCTGATCGAGTTCCGTAACGGTTGACCTTTTTGCCGCTACCCAGTTGGATGCGCGCGCAAAAAGGCACGACGACATCCCATCGTGGATCTGGAGAGGTCGACGATAAGGTCTGAGCCCGCGCGGGGCTTTGGGCGATCCGTCGTTGGACTGTGCCGTACGTTCAACAGGGGATTTCCATGACCTTTTCCAGCATCTTCGCGCAGTTCGTCGCGCTGATCGGCGGTGCCGCGCTGCAATGGCGGCGGCTGTCGGGGACCGCGCCCGCGCCGGCCTGGGGCCAGGCGCCGGCGATCCCCGAAGCGAAGCCGCAGGGGGCGCTGCCGACCTTGAAGATGCCGACGGCCAGGGGCTGGAGCGAGGGCCACAAGCCGACGGTCGCCCCCGGGCTCAAGGTCAATGCGTTCGCGGCCGGGCTCGACCATCCGCGCTGGATCGAGGTGCTGCCGAATGGTGACGTGCTGATCGCGGAGGCGACGCAGATCGCGGGCGCGCCGAGGTCGGTGTTTCACTATGCGATGCAGGCGACGATGCGGCGCGCCGCAGCGCTCGGCGTCAGCGCCAACCGCATCACGCTGCTGCGCGACAAGGACGGCGACGGCGTCGCCGAAGTGCGCGGCGCCTTCATGGAGAACCTCAGCCAGCCCTTCGGCATGGCGCTGGTCGGCAACACATTCTATGTCGGCAACACCGACGGCGTGATGGCCTTCCCCTATGTCGCCAATGCCGACCGCATCACCGCACCGGGCAAGCGGCTCACGACGTTCAAGCCGAGCGGCCACTGGACGCGCAGCCTGCTTGCAAGTCCCGACGGCAAGAAGCTCTATGCCGGTGTCGGCTCGCTCAGTAACATCGCCGAGATGGGCATGGAGGTCGAGGAAGGCCGCGCCGCGGTCTATGAGCTCGATCTCGCCGCCGGCACGCATCGCATTTTTGGTGCGGGCCTGCGCAATCCTGTTGGTCTTGCCTGGGAGCCCAATACGAACGTGCTCTGGACCGTCGTCAACGAGCGCGACGGGCTCGGCGACGAGACGCCGCCGGATTATCTCACCTCGGTGCGCGACGGCGGCTTCTACGGCTGGCCCTATTGCTACTGGGGCAAGACGGTCGACGATCGCGTGCCGCAGGATCCCGCGATGGTCGCCAAGGCGCTTCAACCGGACTACGCACTCGGCGGCCACACCGCTTCGCTCGGCCTGTGCTGGATGCCCGCAGGGACCCTGCCCGGCTTCCCCGACGGCATGGTGATCGGCCAGCACGGCTCGTGGAATCGCAGCACTCTCTCGGGCTACAAACTGGTGTTCATCCCGTTCGAGAACGGCAAGCCCTCCGGCCCCGGTCGCGACATCCTGTCGGGCTTCCTGTCCCCGGACGAGAAGGAATCCTACGGCCGTCCGGTTGGCGTCGTGATCGGACCCGACAAGAAGTCGCTGCTGATGGCCGACGACGTCGGCAACGTGATCTGGCGCGTCACGGGCGCGTAGAGGTTACGTCCCGACACAGAGCGTGGCGCGCTGCTTGCGTAGCAGCGCGATCACGGAGAGCGCCGTGATCAGGCCCGTCTTGGGATTCTCCGACGGGATGTTCTCGATCGACATCGAGAAGCGCGCCGAATCCGCCTCGACCTCGATGCGGTGAACGTTGCGCGTCACGGTCGGATCGGCCCAGATCTGCACGGAGGTGCGGTCGGGTCCGACGCCCGCGAGCGACAGCGCGACCGCGACATTGAGATTGGCCGGAAAGCCCTTTGCGGCCTCGCGCGCGGTGCCCTCGAACAGTTTGAGCGGCTCGCGCAGATTGTCGATATCGATGTTGTTGTCGACGATGAAGGGCGCGCCCTTCAGACCGTCGATCGGCTTGCGCGTCACCATCTTCACCGAATGAATGGTGCCGATTGCGGCGGCGTTGACGGCGTCCAGCCCGATCAGCGCGCCGGTCGGCACGATGATGCGGCCGCCATTGGCGCGGGCAAGATCGACGAGATCGAAATTGTCGAGCAGCCCGCCGACGCTGACGACGACCGCGGCCCTGCCGCGCTTCACCGCGGGCTCGACGATCGCGCGCAACTGGCTGCTCGGCGCGCATTCGACCACGATATCCGCGGCGTCACCGAGCTGATCGATCGGCAGCACGGATGGCGCACGACGCAGGCCGCCCAGAAACGCCTGATGCTTGGCGGGATCACGCACGGCGACAGCGGACAGCGTCAGCCCCTCGATACCCTGATCGAGCGCCGACGCGATCTTGGTGCCGATCGAGCCCAGGCCTGCGATGGCAACCCGCAATTCGTTCGAAGCTTTCTGTCCAGTCATCGCATCCCGCCTTCTCGCCAGGCCCATGTCATAGCCGCTCACGCCTCCCGCGCATAGCTGCGCAGGCGCGCCTCCAGCACCGCCAGCATGGCATCGCGGGCCGGGTCGCGCGAACCGCGCAGCCATGCGGCGGCAAGCGGCAGCCGGCCGATGGGGCCGCTCTGCTTCGGCCGCAGCGGCACGAAGCGCACGCCCGTCACCGCCATCCGCGTGGTCCAGCGCGGCACGATCGCAACACCGAGCTTCGTTGCCACCAGATGGATGATGGTCTGCTTCTCGTCGGCGACCTGCACGATGCGCGGCGTCAGCCCGGCCTGCTCGAACAGCTTGATGGTGAGGTCATGGCTGTGCGGCCGCGAGCGGCGGTCCGGCACCAGCATCGCCTCGTCGGCGATCTGCGCCAGCGTGATCGACTTGCGCTCGGCGAGCGGGTGGCGCTGCGGAAACGCGACGATCGCGGTCTCCTGGAGCAGATCGCGGAATTCGAGCCGCTTGTCCGCACTGTCGGGCGGGCGGACGAAGGCGAGATCGAGCGCACCGGTCAAAATCTTCGGCAGCAGCCGGACGGTCTTGTCTTCGAGCAGCTGCACCGCGATCTCGGGATGCTTGTCGCGGAAATCGCGCAAGAGCGGCGGCAGCAATCCCGCCGCCGCGCTGTCGATGGCGCCGACCCGCAGCCGCCGCGCGGCGCCCGCGCGCGAGCGGTTGCGCAGATTATTCTCGACCGCCTCGACCTTGGCGAGGATGGCGCGGGCATCGCGCAGCAGCGTCGAACCGTCTTCCGTCAGCGACACCGCGCGCGTGGTCCGTGCGAACAGCCGCGTTCCCAGATCTTCTTCCAGCAGCCTGATCTGCCGGCCGAGCGCGGAGGGCAGCATCTGGAGCTGCTGCGCCGCATGGCCGAAATGCAGCTGCTCGGCCGCCGCCACGAAGCATCGCAACTGATGCAATTCCATCCAAGGTCCTCTCGTCTCGCCAGGCGAGGATTATATCATTTTTTTGTATAAACCAGCGCCAATTGAGTATGCTTCCTTCCCCCGCCTAGGCTCGTTGCCGGCGTGGACCTCAGGGTCCGCCGATACAACAACAAGCCGGAACTCGAGGAGGCCAGGGTGGCGAGCGAGATTCAGACGCGCGTGCTGCGCAAGATCACTTGGCGCATCGTTCCCTTCATCATGCTGCTGTACTTCGTGGCCTTCATCGACCGCGTCAATATCGGCTTTGCCTCGCTGACGATGAACAAGGACATCGGCCTGTCGCCCACCGTCTACGGTTTCGGCGCCGGCATCTTCTTCTGGGGCTATTTCCTGTTCGAGGTGCCCTCCAACATCATCCTGCACAAGGTCGGCGCGCGGATCTGGATCGCGCGGGTGATGATCACCTGGGGCCTCGTGTCGGCCGCGATGGCGTTCGTGCAGGGCCCGACCAGCTTCTATGTGCTGCGCTTCCTGCTCGGCGTCGCCGAAGCCGGCTTCTTCCCCGGCATCATCCTCTATCTCTCCTACTGGTTCCCGGCGCGCCAGCGCGCCGCGGTGACCGCGCTGTTCATGGCGGCGGCGCCGCTGTCGACCGTACTCGGATCGCCCGTCTCCGGCGCGCTGCTGGAAATGGATGGCCTGTTCGGCTTCAAGGGCTGGCAATGGCTGTTCGTGCTGGAGGCACTGCCGGCCGTGCTGCTTGGCTTCGTTGTGCTGGCATTCCTCACCGACCGCCCGGAAAAGGCAAAATGGCTCGCGGACGACGAGCGGCGATGGCTGGTCGACGTCATGAATGCGGAAACCACGAGCAAGGCCGCGACCGCGAGCCACAGCATCTGGCGCGGGCTCGCCGATCCGCGCGTGCTGGCGCTCGCGCTCATCTATTTCGGCACCTCGGCAGGCCTCTACACGCTCGGCGTCTGGGCGCCGCAGATCATCAAGCAGTTCGGCCTGTCCACGCTCCAGGTCGGCTTCCTCAATGCACTGCCGGCAACCGCCGCCGTCGTCGCCATGGTGCTGTGGGCGCGGCATTCGGACCGCACCGGCGAGCGCACCTGGCACGTCGTGCTCGCCTGCCTGCTCGCGGCCGTGGGGCTCGCCTATGCCGGCCTTGCGACCGGCGTCGTCGCTGTGCTGGTCGCGCTGACGCTGGTGAACATCGGCATCTCTTCGGCCAAGCCGCCACTGTGGAGCATGCCGACGCTGTTCCTGTCCGGCCCCGCGGCCGCGGCCGGGATCGCCACCATCAACTCGATCGGCAATCTCGGCGGCTTCGTTGGTCCGGCCATGATCGGCTGGATCAAGGACCAGACCGGCAGTTTTGTCGGCGGACTCTATTTCGTCAGCGGCCTGCTCGTTCTCTCGGCGGTCCTGACCCTGCTATTGTCGCGCGCGCAGACCGCGCCCGTCGAACCCGTCCCGCAATCCCACTGACATCTCAAACGGAGCATCTTCATGCGCACTCATTCGATCGCAGCAATTCCGGCCGACGGCATCGGCCCCGAGGTCATCTCGGCCGGCGTCCGCGTGCTGGAGGCTCTGGCAAAACGCAGCGGCGACCTCGCCTTCAACGTCAAGACGTTCGACTGGGGCTCGGACTATTACAAGAAGCACGGCGTGATGATGCCGGCCGACGGGCTCACCGAATTGAAGAAGTTCGACGCGATCTATTTCGGCGCAGTCGGTGCGCCCGACGTGCCCGATCACATCACGCTGTGGGGCCTGCGCCTGCCGATCTGCCAGGGCTTTGATCAATACGCCAATGTGCGGCCGACCAAGATCCTGCCCGGCGTCGCCTCGCCGTTGCGCAATGTCGGCATTGGCGATCTCGACTGGGTGATCGTGCGCGAGAACTCGGAAGGCGAATATGCCGGCATGGGCGGCCGTGCCCACAAGGGCCTGCCGGAAGAGGTCGGCACCGAGGTCGCGGTGTTCACCCGCGTCGGCGTCACCCGCATCATGCGCTACGCCTTCCAGCTCGCGCAGTCGCGGCCGCGCAAATTCCTGACCGTGGTGACCAAGTCGAACGCGCAGCGCCATGGCATGGTGATGTGGGACGAGATCGCAGCCGAAGTCGCGACCGAATTCCCCGATGTGACCTGGGACAAGATGCTGGTCGACGCCATGACGGTGCGCATGACGCTGCATCCGAAGAGCCTCGACACGATCGTTGCGACCAACCTCCACGCCGACATCCTCTCCGATCTTGCCGGCGCACTCGCCGGCAGCCTCGGCGTCGCGCCGACCGGCAACATCGACCCGCAGCGCCGCTTCCCCTCGATGTTCGAGCCGATCCACGGCTCTGCGTTCGACATCACCGGCAAGGGCATCGCCAACCCGGTCGCGACCTTCTGGACCGGTGCCCAGATGCTGGAGCATCTCGGCGAGAAGGACGCGGCAATACGGCTGATGTCGGTGGTCGAGCGCGTCTGCGCGGCCGGCGTGCTGACGCCCGATGTCGGCGGCAAGGCGACGACGAAGGAAGTCACGGACGCCGTTATCGACGCGATCCACGGGACGAACGTGTAATCGCTACCCGACGTCATGGCCGGGCTTGTCCCGGCCATGACGAGTTGTGGATCAACTACTTCCGCCCTTGCGGCGGAGGCGCCGGCGCCGCCATCGCGGCCACAGGCTCGGGCGGCGTCAGATGGCGCGGGACGATGATGGACTGGCCGGGGGTGAGGGTCGCGTTCTCCGCCAGCGAATTGCTCTGCGCCAGCGTCCACAGCGGCACGCGGCGGGCGGCGGCGATGCTCTCCATGGTGTCGCCCGCGCGCACCGGCACCCGCACGCCGCTGTCCCACAATTCCACCGGCGTGTTCGGCGGCACGAGATAGCGCAACGGTACCGCATCGGCCTGGCTCTGCGCGGGGATGCGTGGCAGCTGCGTCACCATCTCGATGATCTGGCGATGGATGTCGTCCGACTTCTCGATGTTGATGTGCGAGACGCGGCTGTTCTCCTTGAGGTCGTAGCTCGCGTAATGGCCCCGATAGCCGGGCACGGCCACGACGTCGCCGCCGCCGAGCACGCTGTCGGAGAGGAAGATGTTGATGAAGCGCTCGACATTGAGCGGCACGTCGCCGGTCGCATGCGCGGAATCGATGGCGATGACGAGGCTGATCCGGATGTTCTCCTTGGCCGCCATCTCGGAGATCACGACCGAGCACAGCCCGCCCATGGAGTGGCCGATCAGCACGATCGGCGCCGGGCTCTCCTTGTAGCTGGAGATGACACGATCGCCGATCCATCGGCAGATGGTGAATTCATAGACGTCGGCCGAGAAGCCGGCCTTCGTCAGCTTTTCGCTGAGCCGGTCCATGCCGGTCGAGAAGATCGGCCCCATGGCGCCGCGGAACAGGTAGATCTTTGGCGGCGGCAGCGGCTCGACCGGCGGAGCGGGAGGCGGCGGCGCAGCGGTCGTGACCGCGGGGCGCTTCGGCTTCGCAGGTGAGGCAGCGGCCATGCCGGTGCCTAGGGCGAGCAGCGCAACCGCTGCCAGCACGACTAGCCGCCTCAAATCGATCATCCGTCCAGCAGTCCCACCATGGGAGGCAAAGGCCTCCTCCGCGGGCTTAGTGACCACCGATTGGGTGGATTTTGGGGCACGGAACCGGGCCCGTGACGCCCGTCGGTCGAGGTTCTCATCCTGCCCCTTACATCCCCGGCATCAATTGAAGGGAATCCATGGCTGGGCTTCGCAGGTATCAAGGATCACCGAGCTCTGGACTCCCTTGTAGGCGTCATCGTCGAAAAAGACCGAATAGGCGGGGTGTCTGTCAGACGGACCAGCGCCCTGCCTCAGGCAGACGAAATACGCCCCCGGCCCGTGGTCAGTAGGGCGGACGGCGGATGTCTCGAGTCCCCCGGTCAGCTTGACTTCGGCGGCTGCCTTCCTGACGCCCTCCTGCACCGCCTTGGCACCAGGCGGACGCGGAGGATGATAGACAGGAGGCAAATTCCCGCTCGACGCGCATCCCGCCAGCAGCAGCGTCAAGATGGCGGACAAGGCCGCCAGAGAACTGCGGCGGCCGAAGACGGACCTTCGCTGGCCGCACGCCAACTCATATCGTGAATGCATCGCTTGTCCCCAGTGCCGCGCTCGCTGCGCGCCTCATCCCTGGGTCAGGACGAGATAGAGGCAGCCGGCGACCGTGGGCAGGAACGCGACCAGGGCCGTCATCCAGAAGCCGGGCTCGAGCATCGAGTCCTGGTCATCCCTCTCGTCGACTGCACGCCGATCTGCATTCGTCCGGCTCCACGCCTCATCGGCCGTGAACAGGGGAACGCTGCTCGCGCGCGCATCGTCGCGTGCTGCGCTTTGGCGCAAAGCGCGTTGGGAAAGGCGAGTTATTCCGGATGTCAGCATGTCATTGACTCTGATCGGCTACCAATATGTCGGGCTCGGATGTTGCGGGGCGCGCGGCCGCATCACTGTGTCAGCGCCTGATCTGAATTCGCTCCGGGCACAGGCGGCGGGGCCGGATTGTTGGCCGGGCTCTCCTTGGCGCCGGAATCGGTCCAGGCCGGCGGCAGGCCGAGCCCCTGCCCCGCGATGCCGGTGATGCCGGGAAACCGTCCGAACGCTTCGCAGGCGACGTATTTGGGTGCACCGCCGAGGCGCACGGGAATGCTGTCCATCGGCGGCAGCGCAGGGATGCCGCCGAACGGCGATTCTCCGGTCGTAACCAGTTTTGCGAAGTCCGTGCCGAAATCGGCGGCGAGATCGTAGGCATCGCCCTCATTGGCGACCCGCGGAGAGTTGGTAATCGAGTTGGCGCCGCGCGCCCAGACCATGGCCGCCTTCTGAAATCCTGCAAAATCGCGCGCCTCCGCCTCGACCGACAGGCTGCCGAGCCCGACCGGAAGCCTCGGCACCGGTACAGGCACGCCGGGCAGCGCAACGGTCTTGGCAATCGACAGGGCCTTCGATGCGCCGGAGGCGGTCGGGCTGGTCGGCGCGGCATGTGTCACGGTCGCCTGCACCGTGAGATCGGCATCGTCATCGGATGAGACGATACGGAAGCGCTCGCTCAAGCGGAGACACAGCTCGCGGCTGATGGCGTTCGCAACCAGGCGACGTTCCTTTTCGTTCAAGACGACATCCGTGCGCGCGGGAAAGACGGTCGATGCGATCCGGATCGTCTTCGCCGCCAGGACATCCTGCTTGTTCACGCGGATTTTCGATCGCGTCACCAGCCCGTTCGCTTCCGACATCCGGTCGTAGCTCCTGAGCGAGCCGGCCTGTTCGAGCGGCGCGGTCGCACACCCTCCGAGCGCAAGCGCGGCACCCATCAGGGCCGTCCGTGGAAAGCGCATGGTCCCATTCCCGCATCGGCAGTTTATTAGAGAGATCGCTCTAATAATCACTTCTCACGCCTCGCAACATCCGTCAACATAAATAGATGGAACTCTCTAATTTTGATTTTCTCGTGGCGAACCGTCGTGCTAAACGGGGCGAGTGTGAGTGGAGATGTCCGGTTTGAGGAAAGTCGACCCCGTTAAGCATGAGCAGAAGCGCGGGGAAATCCTCGGCGCGGCGATCCGCTGCTTCATCCGGGACGGCTTCCGCGGCGCCAGCACGACAGATATCTGTACCGAAGCCGGCATCAGTCCGGGCCACCTCTATCACTACTTCGCGAGCAAGGAGGCGATCATCGAGGCGATGATCGACCTCGGTCTCGCGCGGTCGGCCGAGCGGTTTGAAAAGATTCTCGCGGCCACCGACGTGATCGAGGCACTGCTCGTCGATATCGAGGAAACCAGCCTGCGGTTTCGTCCCGCCCAGATCCTCAATCTGGATGGTCTCGCGGAGGCCGCCCGCAATCCTGAATTCGCTGCGATCATCGAACGCCACACCGCGGCGGTCCGCCGCATGTGGAGCGACTTCCTGCGCCGCGCGCAGCAGCAGGGACGGGTGGATCCTGGGTTAGATCCGGACGCGACGGCAAACATCCTGATCGCCCTCGTCGACGGATCCCGCGCCATGCCGATCCGCAATCCGAAGCTGGATATCAAGCAGAGCGTAGAGCATCTGAGAACGATGCTCGCGCGCTTCCTGAACCCGCCCGACGCACAGAGCGCTGCGATCAAGCCCCGCATTCAGAAGACCGGTCGTCCCCTGAAGCTGGTCAGGAAGCGATAGAGCCCGACCCTAGAGCGGCAGGAGCCGGTTCAGCAATTCCAGCAGCGTGCGCTGCTCGGCCGCGCTGAGCGGGACCAGCATCTTTTCGTTATAGGGCTCTGTCAGCCTTGCCCCCTCGGCAATGAGCTTTGCGCCCTTCGGCGTCAGCATCAGCTCGACGGCGCGACGATCCGCCTTCGAGCGGTTGCGCTTGATGAAGCCGGACGATTCGAGCTCGTTCAGGATCTTGATCAGGTTCGGCAGGCGCAGCCGAAGCAGGCTGGCGAGGCTGCTCGGCGGCACGCCGGGATTGTCACGAATGACGGCGAAGATCGCATAGGTCGCCGGCGTCAGGCCCAACGCGGCGAACTCCTCGTAAAAGCCTTCGAAAAACTTCAACTGCGCGAGGCGCAGCATGAAGCCGGGCGTCCGCCGGAGCGCGCGCAGGTCCAGCGATTTCTCCGGCTGCTGATCGGACTTCAACCCGGGTCTTACGGTTTTCGAACTCATGATCCTCAATCCGCGGCGGCCAAAGCCGAATTGACACTCTCAAAAATAGCTATAAAATATAACTATTATTTAGCGGCACCAAGACCGCGCATGGGAGGGACACAATGAACAGCAAATTCCTGCACAAATTGTGCATTTTGGCCTCGATGCTGGTTGCCGCGCCGGGCTTTGCCCAGGATGCCGTGAAGATCGGCATCCTGAACGACCAATCCGGTCCGTTCGCGAGCTATCAGGGGATCGGCTCGGTCGTCGCCGCAAAAATGGCGGTCGAGGATTATGGCGGCAAGGCCGCCGGCAAGCCTGTCGAGGTCGTCGCGGCCGACCATCAGAACAAGACCGACATCGGGATCGGCATCGCCAGACGCTGGTACGAGAATGACGGCGTCGACGCGATCTTCGACATCCCCAACTCGTCGATCGCGCTCGCTGTCGCCGGCATGAGCGCCGAGAAGAACAAGGTCTTCGTCGGATCGGGCGCTGGCACGGTTCTGTTGACCGGCGAAAAATGCACGCCCAACACCGTGCACTGGACCTACGACACCTATGCCTACGGGCGCGGCCTCGGCAAGGCGATCGTGCAGCAGGGCGGCAAGAAGTGGTTCTTCATCACCGCCGACTACGCGTTCGGTCACGATCTGGAGAAGCAGGCCGCGGAGGCCGTGAAAGCGTCCGGCGGCGAGGTGCTCGGCAGCGTGCGGCATCCGCTGGGAACGGCTGACTACGCCTCCTTCCTGCTCCAGGCCCAGGCTTCGGGCGCGAACGTCGTCGGCTTCGCCAATGCCGGCGACGATACCATCACCTCGATGAAGCAGGCCGCCGAGTTCGGGCTGACCAAGGACCACAAGCTGGTCGGATTGATCCTGGGGATGAACGGCCTTCCCTCACTCGGACTGAAGTTTGCGCAGAGCGCGCAGATCATGAACCCGTTCTACTGGGATCTGAACGACGGCACGCGGGCTTTCGCCAAACGCTTCGCCGAGCGCATTCCCTCGAAGGCTTATCCCAACGACATGCAGGCCGGCGTCTATGCCTCGGTCATTCACTACCTCAAGGCGGTCGACAAGGTCGGCGGCGCCAAGGACGGCAAGGCCGTCGTCACCGCGATGAAGGAGATGCCGACGGACGATCCGCTGTTCGGCAAGGGCTACATCCGCAAGGACGGACGCAAGATCCACCCGCTCTATTTGCTCCAGGTCAAGGCGCCCGAGGAGTCGAATTCGGCCTGGGACCTGCTGAAGGTCGTCGCCACGATCAAGGGCGAGGACGCATTCCGCGCGGAGAGCGAAGGCAAGTGTCCGCTGACCACGCAATAACGGCCGGGAGCTGACCATGAGCGGCATTGCATCCAGTCCGATCGACCCGTTCGCGCCTGACTTCCTGATGGACCCCTATCCCGCCTATGAAGCGCTGCGCGCGCTCGGGCCTGCGTTCGCGCTGGAGCGGTATGGCGTGTGGGCCATGGCAGGCTATGCCGAAGTCGAGCCGGCCCTGAAGGACTGGAAGACGTTCATCAGCGGCGAGGGTGTCGGGCTTCACGGGATGAATCCTGCCCTGCCGAAACCGCTGACACTCCAGATCGATCCTCCCGATCATGACAAGGGCCGCCGCGTCCTCGGCCGCACCCTGTCACCGGGCGTCGCAAGGAAGCTGCGCGAGACGTTTCAGCTAGAAGCGGAGAAGAAGGTCTCGGAGCTGATCGACAAGGGCACCTTCGATGCCGTGGCCGATCTTGCGGAGGCCTATCCCATGAAAGTGTTTCCGGATGCGATCGGCATCCGGCCTGACGGCCGCGAGAAGCTGCTGGCCTGGAGCACGTTCGTGTTCGACAGCTTTGGCCCGGAGAACGTAATGCTGGCCGCATCGCGCAAGGCGGGCCTCGCCGCTCAGAGCTGGATCATGGAATGCTGCGCCCGGGACGCGTTGCAGCCCGACGGGCTGGGCATGATGATCTACCAGGCGGCCGACGACGGCGAGATCACCGAGCACGAAGCAACGCACCTGGTGCGGCCGTTCCTCACCGCCGGGATCGACACCACCGTCAATGGCATCGGGAATACCCTGCTGGCACTCGCCACGCATCCGGATGAATATCGCAAGCTGCACCACAAGCCGGAACTGGCGCGCAACGCCTTCGAGGAGGGGTTACGCTACGACTCACCGGTGCAGACGTTCTTTCGCACCACCTCGCGCGACGTCGAGATCGGCGACGGCGTGATCCCCGCGCACCGCAAGGTGCTGCTGTTCATGGCCTCCGCCAACCGCGATCCGGCGCGCTGGGACAAACCCGACCGCTTCGATGTCGAACGGAGTGCGACCGGACATGTCGGCTTCGGCGCCGGCATTCACGCCTGTGTCGGCCAGATGATTGCACGTCTGGAAGGCGAATTGATCTTCGGCGAGCTTGCAAGGCGCGTGAAGACCATCGAGCTCACGGCAGAGCCGAAACGCAGGCTCAACAATTCCCTGCGCGGACTGGAGAGCATCCCGGTCCGCGTGACCGCCGCTTAGGCGGCATCACGCGGTGCTGCGGGCGCGACGCGCCCTCAGTTCCTGGCCGGCGCCGTTGCCGCCGCGGAGCGTGCCTGCCGCGGGGCCCTGGGTGCGCCGGGTTCGGCGACCGGACCTGCCGGGGCGCGCGAGCGCAAGATGGCGGCGTCGATCTCGCCGATGACGCGGCGCTGGATCGCCTCGTTCTTGTCGATCGAGATGTGGCCGACGCCGGTGCCGCGGACGTCGACATTGTCGAGCTTGCCGCGGAGACCAGCCGCAGCGCGCACAGGCTCGCCGGGACCGTCGCCGATATAGATGTTGATGTAGCGTTCGGCGCCGGTCGACAGCCTGGTCTTGAATACGGAATCGAGGCCGATCGCTAGCTTCACGGGCACGCCGAGCTGGTTGAGCTTGGCGATCATGTCGGGCAGCGCGGTCGCGCCGGAGGAATGGCCGACCAGGACAATGGTCTTGACCCGACCGGCCCTGTAGTTGGCCGCGGCCTCATCAGCGAGCGAGGACCAGGACACGAAGTTCGCGACGGTCACCTGGACGCCCTGCGCCTGGAGGCGGGAGCCGATCGTATCGAGCCCGAGCGAGAAGATGTTGAGCACGCCGCGGAGCAGGTAGACATGGGTGGTCGCGGCCGCGGACTGGCTCGGCGCCGCCCTGGCGGTGGACGGGCTAATGGCAACAGCTGACAGCAGGAGCAGGCAGATCGCCCACACACGGAGGGCGGGCAACTGGCTGGCGCCGGCGGTGTGACGGCCGTTCGGTCTCATCTCGATGTTTTCCCTGGGGACGATACGCTTTGCGATTGGCCGGAATCGTAGCCACGGCCTGCTCGCAGACGCAACAAAGAGGCGCGTGAGCGGCAATCTTAGCCACAAGCCGTGACCCTCGCGCAACACTTGCCCGGAACCTGCCACCGAAGGGACTGTTTTGAGACCATTTTTCTCCGGCCAATTGCGGCCGGGCAAGTGCATTCCTATTTCAGGGCTCCGCTGACCTCCTCCCGGACGGTTCCAGCCTCCCCTCCCCAGTCTTTACCTTTCAGCCCTGCGGCCATCATGTCCTCCATCATTTCCGTCGCCAATTTGTCGAAGACCTATGGGTCCGGCTTCAAGGCGCTCAAGAACGTCAATCTCGACATCAAGCGCGGCGAGATTTTCGCGCTGCTCGGCCCCAACGGCGCCGGCAAGACCACGCTGATCTCGATCATCTGCGGCATCGCCAACCCAAGCGAAGGCACGGTCCTCGTCGGCGGCGAGAACATCCAGACCTCGTACCGCAAGGCCCGCTCGCTGATCGGCCTCGTGCCCCAGGAATTGCACACCGACGCCTTCGAGAGCGTGTGGGCGACGGTGAGCTTCTCCCGCGGCCTGTTCGGCAAGCCGAAGAACCCCGCCCATATCGAGAAGGTGCTGAAGGACCTCTCGCTCTGGGACAAGAAGGACAACAAGATCATCACGCTCTCCGGCGGCATGAAGCGCCGCGTGATGATCGCGAAGGCGCTGTCGCACGAGCCGCAGATCCTGTTCCTGGACGAGCCGACCGCCGGCGTCGACGTCGAGCTGCGCAAGGGCATGTGGGAGGTGGTGCGCACCCTGCAGCAATCCGGCGTCACCATCATCCTGACCACGCATTACATCGAGGAAGCCGAGGAGATGGCCGACCGCATCGGCGTCATCAACAAGGGCGAGATCGTGCTGGTCGAGGACAAGGCGACGTTGATGGAGAAGCTCGGCAAGAAGCGGTTGACGCTGCATCTGCAGGGCAAGGTCACGACGCTGCCGGACAGCCTCAGCCATTACGAACTCGACGTCTGCGACGGCGGCGCGACGCTCGTCTACGACTACGACACCAAGGGCGAGCGCACCGGCATCACCAGCCTGCTCAGCGACCTCCGCAACGCCGGCATCCGCTTCAACGATCTCGACACGACGCAATCGTCGCTCGAGGACATCTTCGTCGACCTCGTGAGGACGTCATGAATCATCGCGCCATCCGCGCCATCTATCTGTTCGAAATGGCGCGCACCTGGCGTACGCTGCTGCAAAGCATCGTCTCGCCTGTCGTCTCGACCTCGCTCTATTTCGTGGTGTTCGGTGCCGCGATCGGCTCGCGCATCAGCCAGGTCGAGGGCGTCAGCTACGGCACCTTCATCGTGCCGGGCCTGATCATGCTCTCGGTGCTGACACAGAGCATCGCCAACGCTTCCTTCGGCATCTACTTTCCGAAATTCACCGGCACGATCTACGAAATCCTGTCAGCGCCAATTTCCTATGGCGAGATCGTGCTCGGCTATGTCGGCGCCGCCGCGACGAAGTCGATCATTCTCGGCCTGATCATTCTCGCCACTGCCGGCCTGTTCGTGCCGCTGCACATCCATCATCCGGTCTGGATGCTGACCTTCCTGGTGCTGACGGCAGTGACGTTCAGCCTGTTCGGCTTCATCATCGGCATCTGGGCCGACGGCTTCGAAAAGCTCCAGATGATCCCGATGCTGGTGGTGACGCCGCTGACCTTCCTCGGCGGCAGCTTCTATTCCATCGACATGCTGCCGGCAGGCTGGCGCACCGTGGCGCTGCTGAACCCGGTCGTCTATCTGATCTCGGGCTTCCGCTGGAGCTTCTACGAGATTGCGGATGTCAGCGTGTCCGTCAGCATCTGCATGACGACGGCGTTCCTGGTGATCTGCCTCGCCGTGATCTGGTGGATTTTCCGCACGGGCTACCGGCTGAAGAACTGACCGCAGATCCGTAGCCCGGATGGAGCGCAGCGAAATCCGGGACGAGCGTCACCTCACGCACCAGCGGCCCCGGATTGCGCTTCGCTCCGTCCGGGCTACGGCGCTACCTCACCTGTAGCAGTGGAAGCGATGGTAGCCGTCATAGTAGCCGCGGCAGCGGTAATGGCGGTGATGCGGAATGCCGAACACGCCCTCCACCGCACCCACGGCCCCTCCAACACCGGCGCCGACCGCGCCGCCAACGACGCCACCGACAGGCCCGGCAATCCGGTTGCCTTCATAGGAGCCCTCCTGGGCGCCGCGCACGATGCCCTGGGCGTGGCCGGCTTGCGGCAGCGACAACAGCGCGAGCAGGATGGCGGTGGCTGCGAACAGCAGGCGGACGGGCAAACCGGCCGGCAATTGCGCGGCGGCGATACGGGCTTTGTTCATCTTCGGTCCCAAGGGAATTAAAGGGGAGAGGGCAGCGGAAGCCGCCCGTCGAGGGCAGCCACAATCAACGCCTGAAGCGGCCGAATGGTTGCGCCTTTGTGACGAATTGTCGGCGTTGTGACTGCTTGGCACGCTCGCGAAAATGTCAGCGCCACCGCCAGCCACGCGGCACAAAGCGGCCTTGCTTACGCCCGGCATCGCGTTAACGATGGAGGGGCAGCCCGCTGGAACGAAAGCCGGATTGCAGGCATATTGCACGCCGGGGGACGGAGAGCCGCGGCGCCTAGCGTGAACAGGCCGGAGGCCAGAACTCAAATGCGTTTCCAGATGCGTTCTTTTTTCATCGCTTTTTCCTCATTGATGTTTTTGAGCGCGGGCACCGCGCAGGCCAAGGTCGAGATCACCGTCGACAAGGACAATCAGCAGATGACCGTCGCCGTCGACGGCGTCGCGCGCTATCACTGGCCGGTGTCGACCGGCATCCCCTCGCGCGAAACGCCGGGCGGCGCCTTCCGCGCCTTCCGCATGGAAGAGGATCACTACTCCAAGGAATTCGACGACGCGCCGATGCCGCACGCGATCTTCTTCACCAAGGTCGGGCACGCCATCCACGGCACCGACTCGGTCGGCCGCCTCGGCTCGCCGGCGTCGCACGGCTGCGTGCGACTGTCGCGCCAGAATGCCTCGACGCTCTATGCGCTGGTGCAGCAGCAGGGCGTGCTCAACACCACGGTGACGCTGACCGGCTCGGCCCAGGTGGCTCTGGCCCGCAACCCGCGCGGCCGCAACCCCACAGCAGTGGCCCGCGCGCCGCAGCCGGCCGAAGAGCAGTACGCCACTTCAGGCGATCCCGTGAATCTCGCACCGCCGGCGCAGCCCGCCCGCCGCTACATGCCGCAGGACGACAATTACATCTACCCGGCCGACGGCAGCGACACCGGCACGCGCTATCCCGCGCCGCGCTCGGCCAGCCGTCCGCTCTATGACGCACAGGTCTACCAACAGCAGCAGCCGCAGCAGTACTACAATCAAGGCTACGGCCAGCAGGGCTACTATCAGCCACAGCCCCGGCAATACTATCAGCCGCGCGGTTACTATCAGAACTGACGCTACCGGAACGCGGCGTTGCCGCGTTCGACGATCTTTCGCGCAGCATCGACGAAGGCGCGCGCGACCGGCTCGAGGATCTCGGGCCCGGTCGCGGCGAGATCATCCGACGGCGTATGAAACGTCCGATGGCGCCCGGCCATGCCGAGGAAATTGGCGTAGCCCGCCGCATGCACGTCGCGCAGCTCACCGACCGCCTGCTTCTCCGTCACCAGACGCTTGGCCTCGACTTTTGCAAAAGCCTCGTCGGTCAGCGCGACGGCGGATTTGCTCAGCACGAGATAACGCTCTTGCTCGGGCCGATCGGTGCGCGCGCCTTCCGCGAAGGCATAGCAGGCGTTCGACGAACCGAAATGAATCCACGCCAGCGTGTCCTTCGGTGCCGGCGCTCCGTGCTTCAAAAACAGCTCCATGCCGCCATGGCCGATCTCGTGGCCGGCGGTGGCGATGAACACAAGATGCGCCGGCCATTTCTCGGCGGCGACGGTGCGCGCCAGCGCGAGAAAATTGGCGATGCCGGGGCCGCGCTCGCAGACGCACGAGTACCAGCCGGTCATCGGCGTGGAGACGACGATGACCGGCCCACGGCCGGCCCCGATCTCGGCGATGACGTTGCGGCCAACAACATCGCGCTCGTAATGGCCCTTGACGTCAAAGGTCACAGGCGCACCTGAGGCGAGCGCGCGCTCGAACACCGCTCGCGACGCCGCGCCGACCACGATCACCGGCACGGGCCAGGGTGCATCCTCCTGCGTGACGTTATAGGCGAAGCGGTCGTCGGCGGGATTGCCGATCATCAGCAGGATGGCCGCCGGCTTCCTTGCCGCGGCTTCCTCGATCGCCGCACGATGGGTCGGCCCCAGATAGGCGCCCCGATCGAACGGCAGATCGAGCAGAAGGATCCTGCCGGTAACATCGCCGTCGCGCGCGAGCGGCGCGGCGAGATGGAAGCTGGCCTTGTCCTCCGGCGGCCACCAGAATGGCGTCGCCTCGACAGAGATGCCGGCGGCTTCGGCGCTGGCCCGCTCGACGACATATTGCCGCCCGAGCACGACGGGCTGGAAGCTGATTTCGAAACCCGCCTGCTTCATCTCGCCGGCGATCCAGTCGGCCGTCGCGCGATCGCCCGCCGAGCTGAAGCGGTGCAGACCGAAGGACGCATAGCGCGCCACATCTTCGTAGAGGCTCGCACCCGAGAGCACATCCTTGGCTAGCGCCTGTCCGACCATGAGAATCGTCATCGTTGCGATGAAGATAAGCCGCATATGAATGGCTCCCTTTTTTGAGAGCCAGTTTCCGCCTTCCCCGGCCGCCGTCAAGCACCTGTCGACCACGAAGCTGGACGAACCGGGCGAAGATTTCATAAGCTCCTCTTTTCACTTGGGCTGCGAACCTTGATGCCGTCACGTGCCGCGACAATCCTGATCGTGCTCTCGGTTCTCATTGCGGGACGAGCCATGGCCTTTGATCTCGAAGCGCATCGCGGCGGGCGCGCGCTGTTGCCGGAAAACACCCTGCCGGCCTTCGCCAACGCGCTGTCGATGGGCGTGGACACGCTGGAGCTCGACGTCGGCGTGACCGCGGATGGCGAGGTCATCATCTCGCATGAACGCGGGCTCAATCCCGACCTCGCGCGCGATGCAGGCGGCGCCTATGTCGCCGCGCCCGGCACACCGTTCGTGAAGCTGCGGCTCGAAGAGGTCAGGGCCTATGACGTCGGCCAGATCCGCCCCGACAGTTCCTACGCGAAGCAATTCCCCGACCAGCGGGCCGTGCCGGGGACACGCGTTCCCACCCTGGGCGAGCTGTTCGCGCTGGTACGCAAGGCCGGCAACACGCGCGTGCGTTTCAATATCGAGACCAAGATCGATCCAAACCATCCGGACGAGTCGCTCGATCCGCAAGGCTTTGTCGCAAAGCTGCTCGGGCTGATCGAGGCCGAGAGATTGTCCGATCGCGTCATGATCCAGTCGTTCGACTGGCGGACCCTGCTGCTCGTCCAGCAACAGGCGCCCAACATTCCGACGGTCTACCTGACGCTCCAGCGCGGCTCGGGCCAGACGGTGGCGTTGGACAAGGCGACGAACTGGACGGCGGGTTTCAGCCCGGCCGATCACGGCGGCTCGCTGCCGCGGACGATCAAGGCTGCGGGCGGCGCGGTCTGGTCGCCCTATTTCGGCGATGTAACCGAGGCGGTCGTCTCGGAGGCACACACGCTCGGACTGCGCATCGTGGTCTGGACCGTCAACAAGCGCGAGGACATGGCGCGCATGATCGAGCTCGGCGTCGACGGCATCATCTCGGACAGGCCGGACCTGCTGCGGCAAGTCGCGGGCGAGAAGGGAATTGCATTGCCGGCGGGAACGCCGGTCGTGCCGTGAAGTCTATCCGCCGTCATGGCCGGGCTTGTCCCGGCCATCCACGTGTTGCGGCATCGTCGGAAGAACGTGGATGCCCGGGACAAGCCCGGGCATGACGACCTCTCGTAAATCTGCGCGCCGTACCTTTGGCGTCCCTACTCCCCATCCCGCAGACGCCGGTACAGCGCGCCCAAAATATTGGAATAATCATCCGTCCAGACCCGCACCCGGTCGTCGGCTTCGGTCTGCTCCCATGACTTGGAGGAGGCGAGCCGGCCGACGTCGGCCTCCTCGCGCGCGGAGATGACGACGTCGGTCGAGAAGATGTAGTCCCCGTCGCGTCCGGAATCCTCGTTGAAGACCCAGCTCTTCAGATCGTTGGCATCGGCGATGCCGACCACGACGGTCTCGAGATCGAGGTGCCGGTTGGAGACGTGCATCACCACGGCACCGTGCGGCGCCAGCTTGTCCTTGTAGATATTCATCGCCTCTTCGGTGGCGAGATGAATCGGGATCGCATCCGACGAATAGGCGTCGACGATGATCAGGTCATAAGCGCCGTCGGGCTCTTTCGCGAAGGTGAGGCGAGCATCGCCGATCACCGGCTTCAGGCCCGGCATGCAGCTCGATATGTAGCGAAAGTTCTTCGGGTCGCTCGCCGCGTCGACCATGGACTGGTCGATCTCGAAGAAGGTCCAGCTTTCGCCGGGCTCGGCGGCACAGGCGAGCGTGCCCGATCCGACGCCGATTGCAGCGACCTTCAGCGGCGCGCCCTTGCGCTCGCGGAGCGCGGTGATGGCCTGACCGATCCCGCCGTCCTTGTGATAGTAGGTGATCGGCTCGGGCCGGCCGACGACCGGCGTGCCGTCATTGTTGCGGAAGCGCTCGGCGCCGTGGATCGTGGTGCCGTGCATCAGCACATGGAAATAGCCGCCGGGCGTCACCACGATCTTGTGCACGCCGAAGAAGCTGCGCACCGTCGTGACGCGGCCTTCGTCCGCCGGATAGACGCGGATCAACGCCAGCGCGAGCGCGGCGGTGGCGAAGATCTTCCAGCGGCTGGCGTTGAGCGCGAGCGCCAGAAGTGCTGCGAGCACGCCGACGGCCCCCGCGACCCAGACGCGATGATCCTCGAACCAGGTCGAGAGATCGCCGGTCATGTAAGACGGCGCGACCAGCGCCACCGCAAGCACGGCGAGTGCCAGCCAGTACCATCTGACGATACCCGCCAGCCGCTCGTTCGCCGGCGGCCGGCACAGCGCGGCGAGCGCGACCAGGATCGGGTATTCGGCGATCCAGGAGAAGGTGAATGGAGCAACGAGGCCGGCAAAGAGTCCACCGACCATGCCGCCGAACGACAGCGCGACATAGAAGCCCGTGAGATATTTGGCGGCCGGGCGTGTCCGCGCCAGCTCGCCATGGCAGGCCATGGCGATGACGAAGAAGCACAATTGGTGGCCGCCGAGGGTCAGCAGCAGATTCTGTTCGCCGCCGAACGCCAGCAGGACGATGACGCCCGCGATCGCGACCGGCTGGAGCATCAGCATCCATTTGTGCGGCAGCAGCGGCCGCGACTGGAACACCACCACCCAAGTGAGTAGATACAGCGACAGCGGCAGCACCCAGAGCAACGGCGCCGCCGCGACGTCGGTCGAGATGTGCGCCGTGACGGCGATCAGCAGCCCGGACGGCACCGCGGCGAGGAAGATCCAGCGCAGCCGCGTCACGAAGCCTGGCGCCGGCGCATTGATGTCCTCGGTTTTTGCGTCGACCACGGCCAGCTTCGGCGAACGCAGCAGCAGCACGCCGCAGGCGGCGATCAGGAGGATCAGGAGGCCATAGCCAAGGGTCCAGAACCGGTTCTGCGTGTGCAGCGTGAAAATCGGCTCCAGCAGGAACGGATAGGACAACAGCGCGAGGAAGCTGCCGATGTTGGAGGATGCATAGAGGAAATAGGGATCGTGTCCGGCAGGATGGCCGGTGCGGACGAACCAGGCCTGCAGCAGCGGATTGTTGGCGGCGAGCGCGAAGAACGGCAGGCCGATCGAGACCACGAACAGGCCGAGCAGCCAGAACGCATAGCCCGACGCCGGTGGCTCGCCATAGGCGGTGGCGATGCCGAGCGGCAGCGTGGCGAAGGCCAGCGCCAGCAACACGAGATGCACCACCACGGGAACGATCCGGCTCCTGATCTGCATCAAGAGATGCGCATAGGCATAGCCCGCCAGCAGCAGCGACTGGAAGAACACCATCGCCACCGACCACACTGCCGGCGAGCCGCCGAGCCGCGGCAGCACCATCTTGGCGAACAGCGGCTGCACCGAGAACAGCAAGAGCGCACTGACGAAGATCGCGGCAGTATAGACCGTCAGCAGCAGCCGGTTGCGCGACGAGGAGGGCTGCTCCGTGGCGGCGGGTTGCACGATCGAATCCATGGAAGCTCCGGCTTAAACCCCGGCGGGCGCCGGACGCGCGCAATGGAGCACAAGGCGCATGAACGGGCAATAAAGGGTCTCGTGATGTTGCAGCGACGATTGCTTGATATACAGATGTCATTCCGGGTCTGGTCTTTCGGACCATCCCGGAAAGACCGCGGAACATTTTGAATCCTTCATGAGCGAAACCGACGTCATCATCATCGGCGCTGGCCATAACGGCCTCACCTGCGCGGCCTATCTCGCGATGGCGGGCCTGCGCGTGCGCGTCGTCGAGCGCCGCAAGGTGGTCGGCGGGGCCGCGGTCACGGAGGAGTTTCACCCCGGATTCCGCAACTCGGTCGCGGCCTACACGGTGAGCCTGCTCAATCCGCAGGTGATCCGCGACTTGGGGCTCACTGAACAGGGCCTGCGGATCGTCGAGCGGCGCGCCCAGAATTTCCTGCCCGCGCCCGACGGCAGCTATCTGCTCACCGGCGAGGGGCGGACGAAGGAATCCGTCGCGCGGCTGAGCACGCACGACGCAAGCGCGCTGGACGGGTTCTCGCGCGAGCTGGAAGACATCGCCGACGTGCTGCGGCAATTCGTGCTGCGTGCGCCGCCGAACCTGCTTGACGGTTTTGGCACGAACGCGATCCGCGAAGCGGTGAACGCGTTGCAGAGCGCCAACATCCTGCGTGGGTTGACGCTGGAGCAAAGCCGCAGCCTGCTCGATCTCTTCACCCGCTCGGCCGGCGAGATACTGGACGAGCGCTTCGAGCACGATCTGGTCAAGGCGCTGTTCGGCTTCGATGCCATCGTCGGCAATTATGCCAGTCCGTACGCGGCGGGCTCGGCCTATGTGATGCTGCACCACGCCTTCGGCGAGGTGAATGGCAAGAAGGGCGTCTGGGGCCACGCCATCGGCGGCATGGGGGCGATCACGCAGGCGATGGCGCGCGTCGCGCAGGGCCGCGGCGTCACGATCGACACGGATGCGGGTGTGCGCGAGATCATCGTCGAGCGCGACCGCGCGGTGGGCGTAGTGCTGGACAACGGCACCTCCATCCGCGCGAAATATGTCGCGGCCAACGTCAATCCAAAGCTGCTCTACACGCGGCTGATCGCGGCCGACGCGCTGCCCCCGGACTTCCTCGCGCGCATCCGGCACTGGAAGAACGGCTCCGGCACCTTCCGCATGAATGTGGCGCTGGACCGCCTGCCCTCCTTCACCGCGCTCCCGGGCGACGGCGATCACCTCACCTCCGGCATCATCCTCGCGCCAAGCCTCGGCTACCTGGACCGCGCCTATCTCGACGCGCGCGCGCTGGGCTGGAGCCGGGAGCCTGTCGTCGAAATGCTGATCCCCTCCACGCTCGACGACACGCTCGCACCGGCGGACAAACACGTCGCGAGCCTGTTCTGCCAACACGTCGCGCCCGAACTGCCCGACGGAAAGTCCTGGGACGACCATCGCGAGGAGGTCGCCGATCTCATGATCGCGACGGTGGACAAATACGCACCTGGCTTTGCGGCAAGCGTGCTTGGCCGCCAGATCCTCTCCCCGCTCGACCTCGAACGGCAATTCGGCCTGCTGGGAGGCGACATCTTCCACGGCGCGCTGACGCTGAACCAGCTGTTCTCGGCGCGGCCGATGCTGGGCCATGCCGACTATCGCGGGCCCCTGAAGGGCCTCTATCATTGCGGCTCCGGCGCCCACCCCGGCGGCGGCGTCACCGGCGCGCCCGGCCACAACGCCGCACAGGCGATTTTGAGGGATCACCGCTCGCTGTTCGGAAGCCGTGGATAGGTCTGTGGAAAGGGCTGTGGACAGGCTGTTGGCAGGGCTGTGAGAAAGCAGTGGGTCGCCTGCGCGCGGCAGGCCCGGCGCGCCCCGTACAAGGCGGTGGAAAAGCTGGGGACGAGTGGCGGGATAAAGCCGTGGACAACTTGGGGGAAACGAGTGGAAGGCCTGTGGGCATTTCCGGGCCGCCCCCCAAAACGACCTCGCCCGCCGGGGGCAACTCCCCGTGCGGGCGATCGTCAGGTAACAGCCTCTAAAGAAAAACAGCCCCCGCCAGGAAATGGGAGGCGGAAATTACTTCAAGGAACTGCTAATCGAACCGAACTTGTCGTTCAAGCTGGTGCCCAGGCTGTTCACCACGGTGATGATCGCCAGCGCGATGCCCGCTGCGATCAGGCCGTATTCGATCGCGGTTGCACCGGATTCGTCCGACCAGAACTTCAAAACCATGCTCTTCAAGACTCGCCTCCGTTTCAATTCCAAGGTGCGTTGGCTGGATCCAACACCCGGAAATCTACGGGATACAACCTGCAGTCAGGTTAAATCGGAACCTGCAAGTTATGCGGAAAATTGGGAACAAAAGTTCCAAAAATTGAACTGACGGAACCCTAGAATGCAGCTTTCTCCCACTCATCGCGCCTGCTTTTCGATCGGCACCGAGGCCGCGGCCAAGCGCGTCGTCGACGTGCTCACGGAGGTCTTTTTCGACGGCGATGCGGCGGTCGCCGCCTTCGAACGGCCGGACGGACAGTGGGACGTCACGCTCCATTTCGCCGAGGCGCCCGATCAGGCATGGCTGCGGGAACTCATTGTAACTTCGGCAGGAAACGAGATCGCGGACACGCTCATCTTCGACATTGTCGAGGCCAAGGACTGGGTCAAGGCGAGCCTCGAAGATCTCGTCCCGGTGCCGGCCGGGCGCTTCGTCGTGCACGGCAGCCACGACCGCGACCGCGTCGCGCCGAACAAGCTTGCCATCGAGATCGAGGCAGCGCTCGCCTTCGGCACCGGCCACCACGGCACCACACGCGGCTGTTTACTGTTGCTTGACCACGTCCTGAAGAGTTCCCGGCCGAGGAGCCTGCTCGACCTCGGCACCGGCACCGGCGTGCTGGGCATCGCCGCAGCGAAGGCGCTGCATCGCGCGGTGCTCGCCTCCGACATCGACCCGCCGTCGGTGCGGGTGGCGGCAGAGAACGCGACACTGAACCACGTCGGCAACCAGGTGCGGGTGATCCGCGCAACCGGATTTGCCGCACCGGACTTTGCCAGATGCGGCCCGTTCGACCTGGTCCTGGCCAACATCCTTGCCAATCCGTTAAGGCAATTGGCCGGCCCGATGGCGCGGCACCTCGCGCCCGGCGCGCGCGTCATCCTTTCGGGCCTCTTGACCCACCAGGCCCCCGCCGTGATCGCCGCCTACCGCGCACGCGGCCTCGTGCCGCTGCGGCACCTGCGGATCGAGGGGTGGAGCAGCTTGTTGCTGAGGAAGATGGGGTAAGGCCAGCGTAGGTGCCGTCGGGTGGGCAAAGCGACTTGTCCGCCATAGCTCGAAGAGCGACGGCGGAACACCACTACTCCGCCGGCTTCTCGTCCCGGCGCGTCGCGCGCTTGCCCTGCAAGGCGCGCCTGGCGCGGCGCTCGGCGAAACGGTCGATCATCCGGCTGATGAGGCCGCGCGGCTTCTTCGGTGTCGTTGCGGCCGGGGCGCGGTGGGCCGGCGGCGAAATCTTCTCAAACATGAACGCTGGCATCGTGTGTCCCCTCGCCGTTGAGATGAACCACCCGCTCGAATTTCCCTGTTATCCGGACGAAGCGCAACTGCTGCATCCTGTACTCCACTCAATTCGAATGGACCATTTTCAAGCACGGTCCGTGCCAGATGCGACCCCAAATGCGTCTACATTGCGGACTGATCCTCATGATCCTAAACTGAGCCATGTTCGAAGCACACTTCCAGACATTCGAGGAGCCCGAGGCCGGCGTCGCATTGACGGCGCGCCTGGCCGCGCTCCGTGAAGAACTCGCCCGCCGCAAGCTGACCGGCTTCGTCGTTCCGCGCGCCGATCAGCAGCAGAACGAGTATGTGCCCCCCTCGGAAGAGCGGCTGGCCTGGCTGACCGGCTTTACCGGTTCCGCAGGATTGGCGGTGGTGCTGACGCATGAGGCCGCGGTCTTCGTCGACGGCCGCTACACGATCCAGGCGGCCAAGCAGGTCGACGCAAAGGCCTGGGCGGTGGAATCGCTGATCGATCCGCCGCCGGAGAGCTGGGTATCGACGCACCTGAAGGCCGGCGACCGCCTCGGATTTGATCCGTGGCTGCACACTTCTTCGGCAGCCGAGCGCCTCGCCGCCGCCTGCGCCAAGGCCGGCGCCGAGCTGATCGCCGTCGACAGCAACCCGGTCGACGCGATCTGGCAGGACCGGCCGCAGCCGCCGCTGGCCCCTGTCGCCGTGCACAGCCTGCAAAATGCCGGGGTCGCCGAGGCCGAGAAGATCACGCAAATCAAAAGCGAGATCGCCAAGCTCGGCGTCGACGCGCTGGTGCTCTCCGACAGCCACGCCGTGGCCTGGACCTTCAACATCCGCGGCGCCGACGTCGCCCATACGCCACTGCCGCTGTCCTACGCGCTGGTGCCGAAGGACGGCCGGCCGACCGTGTTCATCGACCACCGAAAACTCTCCAATTTGACCCGCGACCATCTGGAACAGTCCGCCGACGTGCGCGAGCCCGATGCGATGGCACCGACGCTGATGGCGCTCGCCAAGAGCGGCGCCGCGATCGCACTCGACAATGCCACCGCGGCCGACGCGCTCAGCCGGCTGATCGCAAGCGCCGGCGGCAAGCCGGTGCGCGGCAGCGATCCGATTGCGCTGCTCAAGGCCGTCAAGAACGCGACCGAGATCAAGGGCACACGGACGGCGCATCGCCGCGACGCCGTGGCGCTGGCGCGCTTCCTCGCCTTCGTCGACCGCGAGGCATCAAGCGGCAAGCTGACCGAGATCGACGCGGTCGAAGCGCTTGAGACGTTCCGCCGCGACACCGGCGCGCTGAAGGACGTCTCGTTCCCGACCATATCAGGCACCGGCCCGAACGGCGCCATCGTGCACTACCGCGTCACCCGCAAGAGCAACCGGCGCATCGCGCCGGGCGACCTGCTGCTGATCGATTCCGGTGCGCAATATGAAGACGGCACCACCGACGTCACCCGTACCATGGCCGTGGGCGAGCCGACGGAGGAGATGCGCGACCGCTTCACCCGGGTACTGCGCGGCCACATCGCGATCGCGCGCGCGGTGTTTCCCGACGGCACGACCGGCGCGCAGCTCGACACGCTGGCGCGGCAATATCTCTGGGCCGCCGGCGTCGATTTCGAGCACGGCACCGGCCACGGCGTCGGCAGCTATCTCAGTGTGCACGAAGGACCGGCGCGGATCTCGAAGCTCGGCACGACGCCGCTGAAACGCGGCATGATCCTCTCCAACGAGCCCGGTTATTACAAGACCGACGGCTTCGGCATCCGCATCGAGAACCTCGAGCTGGTGGTCGCCGCCGACATCGAGGGTGCCGAGAAGCCGATGAACGCGTTCGAGACGCTGACCCTGGCGCCGATCGACCGGCGCCTGGTCGATGTCGCGATGCTGGGCAAGGACGAGCTCGACTGGCTCAATGCCTACCACGCGCGCGTCCGCGCCGAGGTGCGGCCGGCACTGGACGAGGCGACGAAGGCCTGGCTCGATCAGGCCACGGCGGAACTGACGTAGAGCTCGGCCTGCGGGGCACGATGCATAGCTCTACGCGATTTGCGCAACGCTGTTTCCCCACCCATCGCTGTCATTCCCCGCGAAAGCGGGGAATCCAGTATTCCAGAGACAGCAAACGCATGCGGAAAGGCCGCGGCGTACTGGATCACCCGCCTTCGCGGGCGATGACACCGCCCTTAAGGCACGAGCAACGCGCCCAATCGGTCGCCATCGTGCCCTCATCGTAACCGTCCCGAAATCCGAATAGCCGCATTCCGAAACGCCGATATCCGTCTTGCGCGAGCACGCTACAGTCGATTCGACTTCGAAAGACGGACGACTATGCACGGCATGATCAGCAGGCCGCCGGACGCGGCGACGAAAAACATCGCGACCTCGCGCGTGGTGTTGCTGCTGCTGGTCGTCATGACCGGGATCGCGCCGATCTCGCTCTACATCCTGGTTCCGGCGCTGCCAGTGCTGGCGACGACGTTCGGCCGCGACATCTCGATCGCGCAGATGACGGTGTCGCTGTACATGGTCGGCATCGCGCTGTCGCAGCTCATCATGGGACCGCTGTCGGACAGGTTCGGCCGGCGTCCGGTGCTGCTTGGCGGCCTCGCGCTGATGGTCGCGGCGAGCGTCGCCTGCATCTTCGCCGAAACCCTGCCGCAACTGATCGCAGCGCGCTTCTTCCAGGCGCTCGGCGGCGCCTCCGGCATGGTGGTGAGCCGCGCCATCATCCGCGATATCTACGAGCGCGACCGCGTCGCCTCCATGATCAGCCTCGTGGTCGCAGCGCTCATGATCGGCCAGATGGTCTCACCGCTCACCGGCGGCCTGATCGAGACCGCATTCGGCTGGCGGGCAATCTTCTACGCCGTCACGATCGGTGCGATCGCGGTCGCAATCGGCATCGCGATCGCGCTGCCCGAAACCCGCCGCGATCGCGCGGTCGGCAGCGGCGGGTTTCGCAGCGACGTCGGCACCCTGATCAAGAGCCGCGCCTTCATCGGCTATGTGATGTGCCAGGTGCTGGCGTCCCAGATTATCTTCACCTTCGCCGGCGGCGGCCCCTACATCGTGGTGACGCAGATGGGCCGGACCAGCGCCGAATATGGCGCCTGGTTCGCGACAACAGGCTTTGCATATCTCGTCGGCAATCTGCTCTGCGTGCGCTTCGCGCCGCGACACTCGCTGGAAAGACTGATCTGGTTCGGGCTCGGCCTGCAACTCTGCGGCAGCCTGTTGAACCTGCTCTGGAGCTTCACCGGCTGGAACGAGGCTCCGAGCTGGCTATTCGGCACGCAGATGATCGTGATGGTCGGCAATGCCTTCGTGATGGCGAACTCCGCCGCCGGCGCCATCAGCATCCGCCCTGAAGCCGCCGGCACCGCATCAGGCGCGATGGGCTTCCTCCAGCAGGGCATCGGCGCGCTGATGTCGCAATTCGGCGCCTATCTCGGTGGCCATTCCGCAACGACGCGGCCGCTGACCTCGGCGGTGCTGGCGATCTCGCTGCTCTGCGCCTGCATGATGATCTTCGTCGTTCCTCGCCGCGAGGTAGTGGTGAGCGAGGAGTTGATCGAGCAGGCGGAGGAGGAAGAGACGGGGATGATGTGAGGGGAGCGATTGGCCTCGCGCCAATCTCGGTGTCATTCCCCGCGACCCGGCTACGCCAAGGCTTCGCCGGGGCTGAGGTCCAGGGCCGCCGAAGCTTTAGCGTAGGCGGCAAGCGGGGAATCCAGTACGCCGCGGCCCATCGGTTCTATCACAGCCGTCTCGGAGTACTGGATCGCCCGGTCAAGCCGGGCGACGACAGCGGAGTGAGTGGCGCGAGCGCGCCCCTCTCACTCCCCGATCAGCGTCAGCCACTCGTCCTCAGTCAACACCTTGACGCCGTGCTTGTTGGCTTCCGCGAGCTTGGAGCCCGCGCCCGGGCCGGCGACGACGAGGTCGGTCTTCTTCGACACCGAGCCCGACACCTTCGCCCCGAGACGCTCCGCGGTCGCCTTGGCCTCGTCGCGCGTCATCTTCTCCAGCGATCCCGTGAACACCACCGTCTTGCCGGCGACGGCGGAGTTGCTCTTCGGCTTCTCGGCGTCGATGATCTCGACTTCCTTGGTCAGCCGCTCGACGATGCCGCGATTGTGGCTCTCGCCGAAATAGTCGGCGATGCTCTTGATCACGGTGTCGCCAATCTGATCCAGCGCGTCCATCTCGGCCATCGCCTCCTCGTCGCCCTTGGCGACCTTGAGACAGGCGTCGTGGAAGGCGTCCCACGAGCCATAGCCGCGTGCGAGCGCCAGCGCCGTGGTCTCGCCGACATGACGCATCCCGAGCGCATAGACGAAGCGCTCCAGCGCGATTCTGCGCCGGCTTTCGATGGCGCCGAACAGGTTGCGCACCGACGTTGCGCCGTAGCCCTCGATCTCCTCGAGCTTCAGCTTCGCATTGCGCTTCTCCAGCGTGAAGATGTCGGCGGGCTCCTTCACCCATCCCTCGTCGAAGAAATACTGGAGCTGCTTCTCGCCAAGACCGTCGATGTCGAAGGCGCGCCGCGACACGAACAGCTTGAGGTGCTCGATCTTCTGATAGGGACAGGCGAATTCGCCCGTGCAGCGGGCGCGCGAGCCCTCTTCGCCGGCCGCCGTCTCCTCGCGCGTGACGTCGGTGTGCAGCGGGCACGGGCACTTCGTCGGGAAGTGGAATTCCTTTGCGCTCTTCGGCCGCTTGTCGAGGACGACGTCGACCACCTGCGGGATGACGTCGCCGGCACGCTGGATCACGACGGTGTCGCCGATCCTGATATCGCGCCCCTCGCGCAGCACCTCGCCCTTGTTGCCGATGCCCTTGATGTAGTCCTCGTTGTGCAGGGTGACGTTCTGCACGATCACGCCGCCGACGCCGACCGGTTCGAGCTTGCCGACCGGCGTGAACGAGCCGGTGCGGCCGACCTGGATCTCGATGTCGCGCAGCACCGTCACGGCGCGCTCGGCCGGGAATTTGTGCGCGATGCCCCAGCGCGGCGTGCGTGAGACGAAGCCGAGCCGTTCCTGCCAGTCGATGCGGTCGACCTTGTAGACGACGCCGTCGATGTCGTAATCGAGCTTTGCGCGCTGCTCCTCGATCGACTGATGGAACGCGAGCAACTCCTCGACGGAATGACAGAGCCTGGTCAACGGATTGGTCTTGAAGCCGCAGCGCTCGAACCAGCCGATCATGCCGCTCTGCGTACCCTCCGGCATCGCGCTCATCTCGCCCCAGGCATAGGCGAAGAAGCCCAGGGGGCGCGAGGCGGTGATGGTCGGGTCCTTCTGCCGGAGCGAGCCTGCGGCCGAATTGCGCGGATTGGCGAACGGCGCCTCGCCGGCCTCGACCTGCTTCTTGTTGAGTGTCAGGAAGGCCCTCTTGGTCATGTAGACCTCGCCGCGCACCTCGCAGATGTCAGGGACGTTGCGGCCTTTCAGCTTCTGCGGCACGTCTTCGAGGGTGCGGATGTTGGCGGTGACGTCCTCGCCTTCGGCGCCATCACCGCGGGTCGCCGCGGTGACGAGCTCGCCGCCCTCGTAGCGCAGCGACATCGAGAGGCCGTCGATCTTCGGCTCGGCCGAGAAATCGACCTTGTCGTCGTCGAGCTTCAGGAAGCGCACGATGCGGCCGACGAAGTCGCGGACGTCCTCTTCGGCAAACGCGTTGTCGAGCGACAGCATCGGAACGGAATGCCGGACTTTCCTGAAGCGACCCGACGGTGCCGCGCCGACTTTCTGGGACGGCGACTCCGCGCTGACGAAATCCGGAAAGCGCTTTTCGATCGCGTTGAAGCGCTGGCGCAACGCGTCGTACTCGGCGTCGGTCACGGTGGGCGCGTCGTCTTGATAATAGCGCCTGTCGTGCTCTTCGAGTTCGAGTGCGAGCCGCATGTGCTCGACCTTGGCCTGCGCCTTGGTGAGGTCGGCGACGTCGCGAAGCGGCCTTGCTTTGGATTTTGCTGCTCTTGCCATGGTGCTTGGATACGACGGAGCGGGCGGGAGGGTAAAGGCGGTTGGTCTCGTGCCCCGGACGCTGCGCAGCGCGGAGCCGTGCGCTGCAGAGCCGGGGCCTGTGTGGCGGCATTCCGTGTCCCGGCTCGCGCTACGCGCATCCGGGACACAAAGTCTAACTCGCCGCCTTGAGCAGCCGATCGGCGGCCGCCCTCGCCTCGGCCGTGATCTCGGCGCCGGCGAGCATGCGGGCGATCTCCTCGCGGCGGTGGTCGGCGGCCAGCGCATTGACGCGGGTGGCGACGCGCTTGCCCTTGTCGAGGGCGTCCTTGGAGATCAGCAGATGCTGGCCGGCACGGGCGGCGACCTGCGGGGCGTGGGTCACGGCCATCACCTGCACCTTGCCGGCAAGCCGCGCCAGCCGTCCACCGATGGCGTCTGCGACCGCACCGCCGACCCCGGTGTCGATTTCGTCGAACACCAGCGTCGGCGCCGAGCCGCGGTCGGACAGCACGACCTTGAGCGCCAGCAGGAAGCGCGAGAGCTCGCCGCCGGAAGCGACCTTCATCATCGGACCCGGCTTGGTGCCGGGATTGGTCTGCACCCAGAACTCGACGCGGTCGAAACCTTGCGGGCCCGGCGCGGCCTCATCGGTCTCGACCTGCGTCATGAACTTGGCGCGTTCGAGCTTGAGCGGCGCGAGCTCGGCGTTGACCGCCTTGTTGAGCTTGTCCGCCGACTTCTGCCGCGCCATCGACAGTTTCTTGGCGGCAGCGGCATAGCGCGCGTCGGCCTCGATTGCCGCCTGCTCCAGCTTCTTCAACCGCGAAGCACCGGCATCGATCAGGACGACATCGGCGGCGTATTTGGCGGCAAGCGCGGCGAGGCCATCGACCGGCGTCGAATATTTGCGCGAGGCGGCGCGTAGCGCGAACAGCCGCTCCTCGATGCGCTCGAGCTCACCCGGATCGAAGTCGGTCGCGGCGAGCGCGGCCAGGAGATGCTGGTCGGCTTCCTCCAGCGCGTTGATCGCGGTGTCGATCGCCTTCACGGCGGGCTCGACCAGCGCCGGCGAGTTGACACCGCGCCGCTCCAGCCGGCGCACCGCGGCCGACAGGGAGGCGACCGGCGAATGATTGCCGCCGACGGCTTCCTGCGCCTCCCGCAAATCGGAGGCGATCTTCTCGCCCTGCATCATGGTTGTGCGGCGACCGGCGAGCGAGGTCTCCTCGCCTTCCTTGGGCGCGAGCTGCTTCAGCTCGTCGGAGGCGTGGCGCAGATAGTCGGCCTCGCGCGCGGCGCGCTCCATGGCGGCGCGGTGCTCTTCCAGCGCGGCGCTGGCCGTGCGGCGCGCGTCCCAGAGCGCTTCGACCGCGGTGACGTCCTTTTCGAGCCCGGCAAAGGCGTCGAGCAGGCGGCGGTGGGTGGCGGCATCGACCAGCGCGCGCTCGTCATGCTGGCCATGGATCTCGACCAGGGCACCACCGACCGCCTTCAGCGTCTGCACGCTGATCGACTGGTCGTTGATGAAGGCACGGGTGCGGCCGTCGGCGAGTTGCACCCGGCGGAGAATCATCTCGCCGGTATCATCCAGGCCGTTCTCGGCCAGAATCCTCGTCGCGGGGTGATTTTTGGGGATATCGAAGACGGCGGTGACTTGCCCCTGCTCCGCGCCATGGCGCACGAGCCCGGCGTCGCCGCGGCCGCCAAGCGCCAGTGCAAAGGCATCGAGCAGGATGGATTTGCCCGCACCGGTCTCACCGGTCAAAACCGCAAGTCCGGTGGCGAATTCGATATCGAGCCGCTCGATCAGGACGATGTCACGGATCGACAGACGCGCCAGCATGGAATCAAATTTCCTAGCCGAGACTATAGGCCTATCTTCTTGAAGGCCCTGCTCATCCAGGAACCCTGATTCTCGCTCGGCTCGAGACCCCCGGATTTTACAAGATTATAGGCGTCCTTGTACCAGCGGCTGTCAGGAAAATTGTGGCCAAGCACCGCGGCTGCGGTCTGCGCCTCGGCGACGATGCCGATCGTCATATAGGCCTCGGTGAGCCGGAACAGAGCCTCCTCGACATGGCGGGTGGTCTGGTACTGCGTGACGACGGCCTTGTAGCGGTTGATCGCGGCCGTGTAGTCGCGCTTCTGCATGTAATAGCGGCCGACATTCATCTCCTTGCCGGCGAGCTGGTCGCGCGCACCCTCGATCTTGGCCTTGGCCGAGGTCGCATATTCCGAGTTCGGATATTTGCGGTTCACCTCTTCCAGCGCGGCGATCGCCTTCTCGGTGCGGGCCTGGTCGCGGCTGATGTCCGGGATCTGATCGTAATGGGAGGCGGCGATCAGGTATTGCGCATAGGCCGCGTCCGGGCTGCCGGGATGCAGCGTGACGTAGCGGGTCGCGGCGCCGATGCAGCCGTCATAGTCGCCGCCCTGGTAGGAGGCATAGGCCGACATCAACAGCGATTTGCGGGCCCAGTCGGAATAAGGATGCTGGCGGTCGACCTCTTCGAACTTCTTGTTCGCCCCCTTCATGTCCTTCTTCTCGTTCATGAGGTACAGGCCCTCATTATAGATCTTGTCGGCGGGCTCCTCGGTGAAGGTGTCGTCCTTGGCGGTGAACTTGTCCCAGAGCGCGCCGGTGCCGCAGCCGGCCAGCGGCAGCGCGAGCACCAAGAAGGTGGCGGCTTGAAGCAGCCCGCGGACTCCAGGCGAGACCGAGAGATATCCGCGCGTCATACGCTGTGCCGACATGAATTTAAGCCCTGACGCCCTGTGATGCGGTGTCCGCCAGCCCATGAACCCCGTCATGGGCGCGAAATGTAGCCGTGGCGCCTGCCATGCGACCACGCCGTGTAACCGAAAAACGATCTCGAACCAACCGGATAGGCAGGCATTTCGCCCGGATTAAGGCGAACGCGCCGCAATCCTAGCCGATCATCGTTACCAGGAGTTTCCCGGGAGCCGCCGCCAAACGCCGGCGGCAACAGAACGCCAGTGGCGACAGGTCTCTTCAGGACACGTCCGGCCCGTAGGCTGCGGCGATCCGCCCGCCGACGATGCCGCGACCGACTTCGCCCACGGGACGCGTGGCGCGGCGGACCGCCTCGCCCTCGACCACCCGCCAGGCGGTACGGTCGGCGAGCAGCGCGGTCAGGACAGCGTGGTTGAGCTTGTGACCGCCACGCACCGAGCGGTAGGCGCCAAGCAGCGGCAGGCCGGCCAGCGCGAGATCACCGATCACGTCCAGCACCTTGTGGCGGGCGCATTCATCGGCGTAGCGCAGGCCCTCGGTGTTGAGCAGCCGCTCGTCGTCGAACACGACGGTATTGTCGAAGGAGGCGCCGAGTGCGTAACCCGCGCTCCAGAGCCGGGCAACGTCGCACATCAGGCCGAAAGTCCGGGCGCGACCGACTTCGCGGCGGAAGCGCTCCGGGCTCAGGTCGAAGCCGTAGCTCTGCTGGCCGATGACGGGATTGGTGAAGTCGATCTCGATATCAACGCGGAACCCGTTGGCGTAGGGCCGGATCTCGCCGAAGGAGTCACCGACCTTGGCCGAGATCGGCTTCAAAACCTGAATGAAGCGGCGCTGTGCCGGCTGGCTGACGATGCCGGCCTGGTCGATCGCGGCAATGAAGGCCGCGGCGCTGCCGTCCATGATCGGCACTTCCGGTCCGTCGATCTCGATGGTGGCGTTGTCGACGCCCATGCCCCGCAGCGCCGCAAGCACGTGCTCGGCGGTCGAAACCAACGGGCCGTCACGATCGCCGAGGACGGTGGCGAAGTCGGTCGCGATCACCTGGTCGGCGGTCGCCTGAATCTCACGGTCACTTCCCTCGAGGCCGGTGCGGACAAAAACAAACCCCGCATCGACGGGCGCAGGCCCAAGCGTGAGAGTGACGGGAAGCCCGGAATGAACGCCAACGCCGGCCACTGTGGCTTGCGCACGAAGCGTTGTTTGCCGGCTAAATTTCATCAGGAATCCGCCCCACTACGACCCACTGCGACTTATACTAGGCCCGCTTGGCCGGCCAGTGCCGACGGTTGCGAATCTCCGTATCCCCAAGTCACGGCAAACCATAGTCACAGCCTCAAACAGCGCCAACTCACGCTTTTTTACCGATTGTTACCCCAAACCTGCCGTATTCGCGCCAAGGCTTAACCAAATTGCGCCGGAGTTTGGGACCGTTATCGGCAGTTTTACTGAACCACCAAATGCGTAATTAATGATTTAAAATCAGTTGTTTGATGCCGCAATCCGGGCATGCACGGGACCAAAGGAAAGGTCCCGGCAAGCTTCCCGCCGGGACCTTTTTTCGTCAGCCCTATTGTAACAATCCTCAGGTCGCCTGACGCCTCAGGAAGGCCGGGATATCAAGATGGTCGTCACCCTGTGGCGCCGGCGCAACAGGCGCCGGGCGGCCATGCATGTCCAGGCCCTGAGGCGCAGGACGGCGGGCATACTCCGATACCGGCTCGCTCGCCGCGATCTGCTGCGCCACGCTCTTCTGGGGCCGGCGATCGGGCAGCGGCGGCATCGCGGGACCGGCGGTGCGGGCTGCGACCGGCGCCTCACTCTCCTCGTCGCGGCGGCCGAGGCCGACATTGGCGAGGCGCTGGAGCAACGACAGGCGGGTCTTCTGCGGGGTCTCTTCTTCAACCTCGCCGCGGGCCTGGCGAAGCTCGGCCTGGGCCGGCATCGGCAGTTCGTCGATACGCGGCATCCGCGGTGCACGGACCGGCCCACGCTCGGCCTGCGGCGGGATGAAGGTTTCCGGCGTCATCGGCTCCTGCATCGCGACCGGGGCCATGTCAGGCTCCGGAAACAGCGTCGGCTTCTGCGCGATCGGGCGTACCGTGACGTCGCCATAGGTCTGCATCGGCGCGGGCGCCTGCGGGACCTCGGCAACGGCAGCCGCGATGGCGGCCAGCGCGGCGCGCTCGACATTCGGACGCGGCGCGGTCGGGGCGGCGGCCGGGATCTGGGCTTCCAGCTTCTGGGCGCGCTCGGCCATGCGCTGATTGTCGGCGCGCAGACGCGCGGTCAGGTCGGCGAGACGGCTCTCGGCAGCGGCCGGAGCAGCGGGAGCCTGCTGCACCTGCTGGATCTGCTGCGGCGCCGCGTTCGCGACCGGGGCGCTGGTGGCCTGGGTGTTGCGGGCGATCGTTGCCTGCTCGATGCCGGTGGCGACGACCGAGACGCGGATCAGGCCGTCGAGCGCTTCGTCGAAGGTCGCGCCGACGATGATGTTGGCGTCCTGATCGACTTCCTCGCGGATGCGGGTCGCGGCTTCGTCAACCTCGAACAAGGTGAGGTCCTTGCCGCCGGTGATCGAGATGAGGAGGCCCTTGGCACCCTTCATCGAGCTATCGTCGATCAGCGGGTTGGCGATCGCGGCTTCAGCGGCGGTCAGCGCGCGCTTGTCACCCGAAGCTTCGCCGGTACCCATCATCGCCTTGCCCATCTCGCGCATGACGGCGCGAACGTCGGCGAAGTCGAGGTTGATCAGACCTTCCTTGACCATCAGGTCGGTGATGCAGGCAACGCCGGAGTAAAGCACCTGGTCGGCCATCGCGAAGGCGTCGGCGAAAGTGGTCTTCTCGTTGGCGACCCGGAACAGGTTCTGGTTCGGGATGATCAGGAGCGTGTCGACGACCTTGTGCAGCTCGTTGATGCCGGCCTCGGCGGTGCGCATGCGGCGGCCGCCCTCGAAGTGGAACGGCTTGGTCACGACGCCGACGGTGAGGATGCCCATGTCGCGCGCGGTCTTGGCGATGACGGGAGCAGCACCGGTGCCGGTGCCGCCGCCCATGCCGGCGGTGACGAACACCATGTTGGCGCCCGAGAGATGGTCGCGCAGTTCATCGATCACCTCTTCCGCCGCCGCCGCGCCGACGTTCGGCTGCGAACCCGCGCCGAGGCCTTGCGTGACCGCCGTGCCCATCTGCACGATGCGCTGCGCCTTCGACATCGTCAGCGCCTGCGCGTCGGTGTTGGCGACCACGAAGTCGACGCCCTGGAGGCCCGCCGTGATCATGTTGTTGACGGCGTTGCCACCGGCGCCACCGACGCCGAACACGGTGATCCGGGGCTTCAATTCGTGAATATCAGGAACATTGATGCTGATGGTCATGTTTGCCTCTCGATCACGCGCGCGTGGGTTCGCCCCGGCCGGCGGCCGCGGGAGTTGGTGAAATGCGAAGGTTGCGGAACCGGTTCATCAGAAGCCCTCGCGTAGCCATCGTCCGACCTTTCCAAAATAACCGCCCGTCCCTGTCTTGACCTGCTGCCGCGTATGCCGCGGTTCGACATGCTCGTGATGAACATATTGCGGGTAGACGAGGAGCCCGGCCGGCACCGCGAACGCGGCGTTCTTCGCCTCGTTGGGCAGCCGGCCGAAACCGAGCGGACGTCCGACCCGCACGGGCCGGCCGAGAATCTGTGTGCCGAGTTCGACGAGGCCGGTCAGCTGCGAGGCGCCGCCGGAGAGCACGACGCGGCCGTTGGGCTCTGAGGCGAAGGGCGAATCCTTCAGCTTGTCCCGAACCATTTCGAAGACTTCCTCGGCACGGTGCTTGACGATGTTGGCGATGGTGGCGCGGGAGACGATCTGCGGCAGATCCTGCTCGTCACCGGCTGTCGGTACAGACATCAGCTCACGCGAGTCCGATCCGCCGGTGATGACGGTCCCATATAACGTCTTGATTCGCTCGGCATCGGCAATGGTCGCGGAGAGTCCGCGCGCGAGATCCATCGTGATGTGTTGCCCGCCGACCGCAAAGCCCGCCGCATGCACGAAGCGGCCGCCGGAATAGACCGCGATGGTGGTGGTGCCCGCGCCCATCTCGACGACGGCGGCGCCGAGGTCGGCTTCGTCGTCGGTCAGCACCGACAGGCCGGCCACATAGGGGCTCGCCGCCATGGCTTCGACATTGATGTGGCAACGCTCCACCGCCAGCATCAGGTTACGGGCAACGGTGGCCTCGCAGGTGACGACGTTCATGTCGACGCCGAACTGATGCGCGACCATGCCACGCGGATCGCGGATGCCCTTGACGCCGTCGAGCGTATAGCCGACCGGCAGCGCGTGCAGCACGGTGCGGCCCTCGCCGGTGGCGTGGCGCATGCCGGTCGAGGTGACGCGGCTGACATCGGCGGGCGTCACCGCGCCGCCGCGGATGTCGGCCGCAGCTTCGACCAGCTGGCCGGAGAGCCGGCCGCCGGAGACCGACAGCAGCACGGACTCGACCCGCACCTTGGCCATCTTCTCCGCCAGCCCGACGGCCTGGCGTACCGCCTGCTCGCATTCGGCAAGATCGATCACCGCGCCGGCCTTCATGCCGCGCGACTGGATCTGGCTGTAACCGATCAGCTCCACCGCGTGGGTACGGTCGCGCAGGGCTTCGCTCGGCGCCGACGGCCTCAGCCGCGCAATCATGCAGGCGATCTTGCTGGTGCCGATATCGAGGCAGGCGACGATGCCGCCGCGCTTGTGCGGCATCGGGCGCGTCTTCGGGGTCTGGGTGCGATCAAGACCGGTCATGCGGCGTCCCCGGCCTTCTTTTTCTTCTTGTCCTTGAACAGGTCCTCGCGCGCCTTGGCGGCGTCGTCGGACAGCTGCACCACCAGGCGATCGGGCAGGCGCATGTCGACGGCGACGATGTCTCGGGAGAACAGCTTGTCCTCCTTGTCGAGCCTGGACAGCGTCGCGAGGGCGTTGCCGACGTCCTGCTCGGGCAGACGGATGTCGAGGCCATCCTTGAGCCTCAGGTTCCAGCGCCGCTCGCCGACATAGATCGCGGCCTTGGTCACCGAATTGATCTGCGGATAGCGCGCCAGCAGCGCCAGGAAATCGCGCGCCTGGGTGTCGGCGCCCTTGCCGACCACGAGCGGCAGCGACAGGAACCGGCGCGAGACGTAAGGCTCGAGCACCGCGCCGTCATCGGCGATGACGGAGAGCCGGCCGGCCTCTTGCCACAGCGCGAACGCCTGGCGCTCGGTGATGTCGATCATGAGCCGGCCCGGATAGAGCTTCAGCACGGTCGCATCCGCGATCCAGGGATTGGCCTTGAGCTTGTCGCGCACGACGTCGGCGTCGAGGAACAGCAGCGAGGAGCGGCCGCTGACCCCGCCGACCGCGAGGATCTCGTCCTGGCTGAGCTGCTTGCGGCCGTTGATCACGACAGAGGTAATGCGGAAGCCCGCGGAATTGGCCAGCGCGTTGCGGGTGTCGCTGACTGCCGCGATGAAATCCTGGAGGTGGCCGCCCCTGACGATGCCGAAGCCGCAGCTTCCGACCAGCAGCAGAACGGTCATGGTGATCCCGATCCGGCGCGGCGCATAGCGCTCGACCAGCGCGACCACGCGCGGCGGCGGCTCGCGCTCGACGACGGGCTTGGCTTTGGTCTTGGACCTGATCTTGTTCTGGGCGGCAGCGCGCTTCTCGTCGCGCTTGTCCTGCACCCACTCGCGCAGAAGCATGACCGCTCCGATAGCGGCCGCCTTCAGGTCAGCTTGGGGCCTCAGCGATCTCAGAAACGACCGAGTGAGGCTTCCTGCACCATCCATTGCACGAGCTCGTCAACAGTTAGCCCGCGACATCGCGCGGGTCCTGGCGAACATGACGTCTCGGACTTGCCGGGCCGGGTGCTGGTCTTCAGAAGAAGAAAACCTCTCCCCTTCAAAGCGTTCGCTGGAGGTGACATCACCCGCAACAGCCCACGTGCCGGCAGCCAAAGCGTCATATGCGCCGCCAGCGTTAACCTTCGGACGTCCTGGTAAACAAAAGGTAAACTTCGTTAACGCGGGATGCGTTTTGCCCAGGCGTGTGAGGCATTTATGCCGCGATGTCCGGCATTTTACCGGTTTTGGCTTCCAAAATCGGCCATTTCGCCGGTTCGGCCGTTAACCAGTCCTAATTATTTTCTTACGCCCCGCCCGGCGAGCTCGACCAGGCCGCGCAGGAAGTCGACGAACGCGATGCCTTCGGCTTTCAGCGCCTTTGGGTAGAGCGAGGACTTGGTCAACCCGGGCAGCGTGTTGGTCTCGAGATAGATCAGGCCCCTGTCGGAGACGATGAAGTCCGAGCGGGAATAGCCGGTGCAGGACATCGCGCGATGCGCCAGCATCGCCTGCTCCTTCAGCGCAGCGGTGATCTCGGGCGAAAAACGCCCGGGGCAGATCTCCTGGGTCGACTTCAGGAGATATTTTGCGGCGTAGTCGAAATTGCCCTCGCCCGGAATGATTTCGATCGGCGGCAGCGAGATGATCGAGCCGTCGGGGCGCTCCAGCACGCCGCAGGTCGCCTCGACGCCTGCGATGTAGGGCTCGATCACATAGTCTTCGTGCTTCGCGGCATTGCGGACCGCGACGAGATCCTGCTTCGCATTGACGAAGATCAGGCCGTAGCTCGAGCCGTCGCGCGCGGGCTTGGCGATCAGCCGGCCGTATTCGGCGAAGGCCTCGTCGATGTTCTCAAGCGCAACGTTTTCCGGCGGCGTCACGCCGCCGAGCGCGGCAAAATGCTTGGCCGCGATCTTGTCGAAGGCGAGATGCGAGGAGGCCGAGCCCGAGCCGGTGAAGGGCACGCCGCGCGCCTCGCACATCACCTGCAATTCGCCGTTCTCCGCGCGCCCGCCATGCAGGCCGAGCACCAGCACGCGGCCTTCCGTCTTGGCCTGGTCGAGCGCCTGCCCCAGCGGAATGCCCGATGTGCCGGGCTTGAACTCGTCCTCGAATGGACGGGCGTGTTCGAGCAGTTGCTTCGACTGCACGACATGCACCTTGTCCTCGACGTCCCACCACCAGAGATCGGCCTCGGGCAGCGCCTGATGTAACGCCTGGGCTGAGGCGACCGAAACCAGACGCTCCCGGTTGGAGCCGCCGAAGAGGATGGTGATGCGCATGTTCTCTCGTCGCCTGTCCAGGTTAGCCGGGAATTCCAATCCGCTTGATTTCCCAATGTAGCCCAATTCCGGAGTTTGCCTTCACCCGTTCGCGCACGGTCTCGCCCAGCGTCTCGATGTCGTGCGCGGTGGCATCGCCCGTGTTGATCAGGAAATTGCAGTGCATCTCCGAGACCTGCGCGCCGCCGACGCGCAGGCCGCGGCAGCCGGCGGCGTCGACCAGCTCCCAGGCGGAATGGCCGGGCGGGTTCTTGAAGGTCGAGCCGCCGGTCTTTTCGCGGATCGGCTGCGCGGTCTCGCGGTGGTTCTGCACCTCCGCCATGCGCGCGCGGATCGCATCAGTATCCCTGATCTCGCCGCGAAAGCGCGCGGAGGTGAAGATGATGGAGGGGTCGACGCCGCTGTTGCGGTAGACGAACTTCATGTCGGCGTTCGAGAACACGTGCTTGCTGCCGTCCCTTGCAACGCCGGTCGCCTCGATCAACACGTCCTTGGTCTCGCCGCCATTGGCGCCCGCATTCATGCGCAACGCACCGCCGATGGTGCCGGGAATACCGAAATAGAATTCGAGCCCGCCGATATTGGCGGAGGCCGCCACTTCCGCCACGCGCTTGTCGAGCGCGGCAGTTCCAGCGGTGACGACATCGCCGCTCGCGCTCGCCTCGCCAAAGGCGCGCGGCGCCAGCCGAATCACCACGCCCGCAATGCCACCGTCGCGCACGATCAGGTTGGAGCCGACGCCGACGACATAGACGGGAATGTCGGACGCAAGATGCGCGAGGAAGTAAGCGAGATCGTCCTCATCCGCCGGCGTGAACAGCACCTGCGCGGGACCACCGACGCGAAACCAGGTGAGCTCGGCGAGCGACTGGTTGGCGAGCAGTCGTCCGCGAAGTTGCGGCATTGCGGCTTTGAGCTCGTGTGTGATGTCGGGAAAGCTCATTGGACGTACGGAAGGTTTGGAAACCAGACACCACGATGAAGCATCGTGCCCATGTTTGGAACAACATGGTCTTGATCAAGTTCATCAATGCTTCGCACGTCCGTCCAGCTCTCGATCATCGGCTCTTCTATCGGTCGTCCCTTCAGAACCTGCCTTGCTTCGGCTAGAAGATACATCGCATCTTGCCAATCCCGAGCGGTGATACCGAAGCCACCGGGAACATCTCTTAGCTGCAGCCAGAGTACTCTCATCCGAGCGCCTTCAACTGGTCCGGCAGCGCATACGCCCATTGCGTGATGTTGCCGGCACCAAGACACACGACGAGATCGCCCGACTTCGCCAGGCCCTTGACGATACCTGCAAGCTCCGGCGCTGCCGGCAGCGGGATCACCTCGCGGTGGCCATGGGCGCGCAGGCCGGCTACGAAATGATCGCGGTCGATGCCGTCGATCGGCGCCTCGCCGGCGGCATAGACATCGGCGACAACAACCGCATCCGCATCGTTGAAGCAGGTGCAGAATTCCTCGAAAAGCGATTGCAGGCGGGTGTAGCGATGCGGCTGCACCACGGCGACGATCTTGCCGTTGGTGGATTCCCGCGCCGCCTTCAGCACTGCCGCGATCTCGACGGGGTGATGACCGTAATCGTCGATCACCGTGACGCCGTTCCACTCGCCGGTCTTGGTGAAGCGGCGCTTGACGCCGCCGAAGCCTGCGATCGCCTTGCGAATCGCCTCGTCCGACACGCCGAGTTCGCGCGCGACCGCAATCGCGGCCGTCGCGTTCGAGGCGTTGTGGCGTCCCGGCATCGGCAACATGAGATCGGCGATCTCGTGCACGGCGCCGGTCTTGCGATCACGAAACGCGACCTTGAACTTGGAGCCACCGCCCATCGGGGTGAGATCGACGAGCCGCACATCGGCCTGCGGATTCTCGCCATAGGTGATGATGCGGCGATCCTCGATCTTGCCGACGAGGCTCTGCACGACGGGATGGTCGATGCACATCACCGCGAAGCCGTAGAACGGCAGGTTCTCGACGAAATGCCGGAACGCGTCCTGCACCGCCTCGAAGGTCTTGAAGTGATCGAGATGCTCAGGGTCGACATTGGTGACGATCGCGACATCGGTCGGCAGCTTCAGGAACGTGCCATCGCTCTCGTCCGCTTCGACCACCATCCAGTCGCCGGCACCGAGGCGCGCATTCGAGCCATAGGCATTGATGATGCCGCCATTGATCACGGTGGGATCGAGGCCGCCGGCATCGAGCAGCGTTGCGACCATCGTGGTCGTGGTGGTCTTGCCATGGGTGCCGGCGATGGCGACGCAGCTCTTCAGCCGCATCAGCTCGGCCAGCATCTCGGCGCGGCGCACCACGGGAATGCGGCGTTCGCGCGCCGCCATCAGTTCCGGATTGTCGCGCTTGATCGCGGTGGAGACGACGACGACCGCAGCGCCGTCGACATTCTCGGCCTTGTGGCCGACCGAGACCTTTGCACCTGCCTTGCGCAGACGGTCGAGATTGTAATTGTCGGAGGCGTCCGAGCCCTGCACGACATAGCCGAGATTGACCAGCACCTCGGCGATGCCGCTCATGCCGATCCCGCCGATCCCGACGAAGTGGATGGGTCCGATCTCGCGCGGCAGTCTCATGCTCTGTTCCCTGACCTTGCCGCCGGAAAGGCGGCATCTGGCGAAGGTCACGGCCAAATCAGCCGCGCCGTTGTTACTGGATGCCCCGCTTTGGAAGGCCAAGACAAGGGCTTTTTCGCGTCAGATTCCCGCGACTTTGACCACCAGATCGGCCAACCGTTCGGCCGCATCGAGCCGCCCCGCCCCCTTCGCGGCTGCGGCCATGGAGGCAAGACGCGCGGGCTCGGCGGCGAAGGCGGAGATCTCGGCGGCGAGCCGGTCGGAGGTGAACTCGGTCTGCGGGATACGGATCGCGCCGTCGACCTTGGCCAGCACGCCGGCATTGGCGAACTGGTCCTGGTCGATCGAGCCGGGCAGCGGCACCAGGATCGAGGGCCGTCCGATCGCGGCGAGTTCGGCGACCGTGCCGGCGCCGGAGCGCGACACCACCAGATGGTTGGAGGCGAGCCGCGCCGGCAGATCGGTGAAGAACGGCGCGAGCCCGGCATTGATCTTGAGCTTGTCGTAGACCGCGCGCACGCGCGCCATGTCCTCGTCGCGCACCTGCTGGGTGAGGACGAGCCGGCTCCACAGCGCAGGCTCAAGGCGCTCGATCGCACCCGGGACGATGTCGGCCATGATGCGCGCGCCCTGGCTGCCGCCGACGACGAGCAGGCGCAGCGGTCCGTTCGCTTCAGGCGCGACATAGGGCACGGCGGCTGCGGCGAGGATCGCCGGACGCATCGGCGTGCCCACGGTTGTGGTCTTGCCTGCCAGCGCCGGATCGCGGTCGAGCACGCCGGGCAAGGACGTCGCGATGGCGCGGACGCGGCTCGACAGGAACCGGTTGGCGCGGCCGAGCACCGCATTGGCGTCGTGGATGATGCTAGGCACGCCCGCAAATTTCGCGGCGACCAGCGGCGGCAGCGTCGGATAGCCGCCGAAGCCGACGACGGCGACGGGCTTCAATCGCCTGATCAGGCCGTAGGCGGACAGCGTGCCTGCGGCGAGCGTGAGGCCGGCATAGGCGAGCTGCAATGGATTGCGGCCACGCGCGGTCTCGCTCGAGACGACGTCGATCATGTCCTTGCTGAACAGCCCGCTATAGCGCAGGGCCCGCTCGTCTGTGACGAGGCGGACGCGAAAGCCGCGCCGGATCAGCTCGACACCGAGCGCCTCGGCCGGAAACAAATGGCCGCCAGTGCCGCCCGCGGCGAGAAGAATCAGGGGGGAAGTGTCCATGGTAGCGGTATTTACAGGGTAAAAGCGCCTATTGCGAGCCGTGCTCGTGCCCCGGGCGCAGCGCAGCGCGCCGCACTTCGCGGCGTGGTGCGCTGCTGAACCGGGGCCCATGGGTGCGGCATTCTGGGTCCCGGCTCTGCGCTCCGCTTCGCTACGCTTGTCCGGGACACGAGAGGGTCACGCGTAACTGCGCATCGCCTCGGCGTGGCCGCTCGCCTCAACTTCAGTCCGCGGGCGCAGCCGCGTCAGCGCCAGCATCATGCCGACACCATAGGCCAGCGACACGATCGAGGAGCCACCATAGGAGATGAAGGGCAGCGTCATGCCCTTGGCGGGGATGAGCTGGAGGTTGACCGACATGTTGATCGCGGCCTGCACGCCGAACAGGATCGCAAGGCCGGACGCCGCAAAGCGCGAGAACATGTCCTCATTGGCGTAGGCGCGCGACAGCGTGCGGATCACGACGAAAGCGAACAGCGCCAGCATCGCGAGGCACAGGATGATGCCGAATTCCTCGGCGGCAACCGCGAACACGAAGTCGGTATGACTGTCCGGCAGGCTGCGCTTGGCGATGCCCTCGCCCGGCCCGAGCCCGAACCATCCGCCGTTGTAGAAAGCTTCCATGGCGGTATCGACCTGGAAGGTGTCGCCGGAAGCCGGATTCATGAAACGCTTGATGCGGCCGGCGACGTGCGGGACGAACAGATAAGCGCTGAACAGACCGGCAGCGGCGGCGCCCGCCAGGCCGAACACCCAGATCATGCGCATGCCCGCGATGAAGAACAGCGAGCCCCACACCATCAGGATCAGCATGGTCTGACCGAAATCGGGCTCCATCACCAGCAGCGAGACCAGCATCAAGAGCAGCACCAGCGCCATCGAGGTCGCCGGCATCTCCGGCCGCCTGGTCGATTCCGCGAACAGCCAGGCGGCGATGACGACGAACGACGGCTTTGCAACTTCGGAGGCCTGGATGTTGACGCCGAGCAGCGTGATCCAGCGCCGCGATCCCTTCACTTCGGGGCCGATCGCGAGCGTCAGCACGATCAGGATGATGCTGGCCGCGAAGATGATCAGGGCCGAGCGGCGGATCGCGCGCGGCGTCAGGAAGGACACCCCGAGCAGCACCAGGCAGGACGGCGCCAGGAACATCACGTGCCGGCTGAAGAAGTGGAACGGATCGAGCCCGATGCGGGTCGCGACCGGCGGGCTCGCCGCCAGCGACAGGATCACGCCGGTGAGCATCAGCGCCAGGATGGCGCCCATCAGCGGCTTGTCGACGGTCCACCACCACTCGGAAAAGGGGGTGCGTTCTTCACGGGAGAGCATGGGCGGCCGCTTTCGGACAGAGGTCGGTCCATTGGTCGCCGAGGTTGGTTACCGGGGGGTTAAGGAAACGCGGATGTTTGGAGATAGGAGCGAGCGCCGACCTCACATGCTCGTCATGCCCCGGCTTGACCGGGGCATCCAGTACGCCGTGGCCTCCCGGCTCAAGCACCGCCTCTGGGATACTGGGTCGCCCGGTCAAGCCGGGCGACGACAGCGGAGCAAGGAGTAGCCGCGCCCTACACCACCGGCTTCACACCCGGCAGCGCCTGTACCAGCTCGCGGAACTTGGTGCCGCGGATCTCGAAATTGCGGTACTGGTCGAAGGACGCGCAGGCGGGTGACAGCAGCACCACTGCATCCGCGAGGCCCGAGGCTTCGGCATCGCGCGCGGCGTGCTCGACGGCGATGTCCAGCGTCTGGCTGATCTCGTGCGCCACCTGCGTGCCCAGCGTTCCCGAAAACTCCTGCGCGGCCTCGCCGATCAGATAGGCCTTGCGGATGCGTGGGAAGAAGCCGGTCAGGCCAGTGATGCCACCCGCCTTGGGCTTGCCGCCGGCGATCCAGAAGATTTCCGAAAAGGACGACAGCGCATGCGCCGTGGCATCCGCATTGGTGCCCTTGGAGTCGTTGACGAACAGCACGTTGCCGCGGCGGCCGACCTGCTCCATGCGATGCGCGAGGCCGGGAAAGCTGCGCAGGCCGTTCTGCAGCACATCGAGGCTGATGCCCATCGCGAGCGCGGCGGCGGCGGCGCAGGCCGCGTTCTGCGCGTTGTGCTGGCCGCGCAGCGAGCCGATGCCGCCGAGCTTTGCGACCTCGCTCCGCGCGCCGCCCGCGGTGCGCACGATGGTGCCGTGCTCGACATGGATGCCGGAGGCCAGCGGGTTCTTGACGGAGATCCGCACCACGTTCTTGCCGGCACGGTCGAGCCGGTCGGCGATGTCGCGGCAGAAGCCATCGTCGACGCCGACGATCGAGGTGCCACCCGCCTGCACGCCGGCGACGAGACGCTCCTTCACCGCAGCGTAATGCGCGAGGGTGCCGTGACGGTCGATGTGGTCCTCGCTGACATTGAGCAGGATGCCGACGGAGGGATCGAGCGAGGGCGTGAGGTCGATCTGGTAGGACGACATCTCGATGACATGGACGCGGCCCGTGCGCGGCGGCTCCAGCGACAGGATCGCGGTGCCGATATTGCCGCCCATCTGGGTGTCGTAGCCGGCGACCTTTGTGAGATGCGCAATCAGCGCCGTCGTGGTCGACTTGCCGTTGGTGCCGGTGATCGCGACGAATGGCGCGTTCGGCGCGTGCCGCCGCCGCTCGCGGCAGAACAGCTCGATATCGCCGATCACCTCGCAGCCGGCCTCGCGCGCCTTCAGCACGCTCCAGTGCGGCACCGGATGCGTCAGCGGCACGCCGGGCGCGAGCACGAGGGCTGCGAAATTCGCCCAGGAGACGTTGCGCAAATCGGCGGTGACGAAACCCGCTTGCGCGGCCTTGGCGACGTTCTCGGCACTGTCGTCGGCGGCAATCACCTCAGCGCCGCCCGCTTTCAACGCGTGACAGGACGCAAGCCCCGAGCCGCCGAGGCCGAACACCGCGACCGTCTTGCCGGCGAAGGATGTGACCGGGATCATCGATCGATCACCGCAGCTTCAGCGTCGACAAGCCGGCGAGCGCCAGCATCACCGAGATGATCCAGAACCGGATCACGATCTGCGGTTCGGTCCAGCCGAGCTGCTCGAAATGGTGATGGATCGGCGCCATCCGGAAGATGCGTTTGCCGGTGAGCTTGAACGACACCACCTGCACGATGACGGAAACCGCTTCCAGCACGAACAGGCCGCCGATCACCGCGAGCACGATCTCGTGCTTCACCGCGACCGCGATTGCGCCGAGCATGCCGCCGAGCGCGAGCGAGCCGGTGTCGCCCATGAAGATCGAGGCCGGCGGCGCGTTGAACCAGAGGAACCCGAGACCGGCGCCCAGCAGCGCGCCGCAGAGCACCGCGAGTTCGCCGGTTCCCGCGACATATTTGATCTGGAGATAGTCGGCGAACACCGCGTTGCCGGCGAGATAGGCGATCATCGCAAAGCTCGCGGTCGCGATCATCACGGGAACGATGGCAAGACCGTCGAGACCGTCGGTGAGGTTCACCGCGTTGCCGGCGCCGACGATGACGAAGGCGCCGAACACGACGAAGAACCAGCCGAAATGCAGCACGGTGTCCTTGAGGAAGGGAATCGTCAGCGCGGTCGACGCGGGATCGCGGTTCAACCGCACCAGCGCATAGCAGGCGACCAGCGCGATGGCTGCCTCGATCAGCAGGCGCAGCTTGCTGCCGAAGCCCGTCGTGGTCTGCTTGGTCACCTTGAGGTAATCGTCATAGAAACCGACGAAGCCGAAGCCGAGCGTCACCGCCAGCACGATCCAGACATAGGGGTTGAGCGGATTGGCCCACAGCACGGTGCCGACCGTGAGGCCGGACAGGATCATCAGCCCGCCCATGGTGGGCGTGCCTTTCTTGGCGAGATGCGATTGCGGGCCGTCGGTCCGGATCGGCTGGCCCTTGCCCTGACGGATGCGCAGATGGTCGATGATCCAGGGCCCGAACAGGAACACGAACAGCGCGCCGGTGACGACGGCGCCGCCGGTGCGGAAGGTGATGTAGCGGAAGACGTTCAGGAAGGTGCGAACGGCACCGAAGCCGGGAAATGTGTTGGAGAGCTCGATCAGCCAGTAAAACATTCAGACGGTCCTATGGCGCCTTTGCACGCGGCCTTGGTGTTGGCCTTGACTTGCCTCACGCGCATTCGCGGGTCTTCTTCATGGGTCGGGCGACCTCTGGGAAAACGGACGGCTTCGCGCCGCAAAGGGTGGGATTCGGGAACAGCGCCTTCCAAGCAGTTTACGCCTTTGCCTGCAAGGCGGCCACTAGGCCCGGCACAAACTTGTTGACCCAGAACATCTTCTTGCTGCCCTTGACAACCACGACATCGCCTGCCCTCAGCAGATTTGCGACCTCGCCCGGCTTCAGCGTGACGGGGTCGTCGTGCCAGCCCAGGCCCTTGCCCGCCGGCAACACCTCGTAGAGATGGCGCATCAAGGGACCTACGCAGTAAACGCCGTCGATGCCGTCGAGATGCTTGGCGAGGGCCGTATGGTAGCTTGGTGCGTCATCGCCCAGTTCCAGCATGTCGCCGAGCACCGCAATGCGACGGCCGCCGGTCACGTTGCGCGCCTGGAGGCTTTGCAGTGCAGCAGCCACGCTGGCCGGATTGCCGTTGAAACTGTCGTCGATCACGGTGACGCCGCCAATCGCCTGCTCGACGCCGCGGCCGGTCATGATGCCGACCCGGTCGAGCTTGATCGCGAGCGTCGCCGCATCGAGGTTCGCGGCGCGGATCGAAGCGAGCGCCGCAAGCGCATTCTGCACGCGGTGCGGTGCGCCCGGCGTCAGGCTGAAGGCGATCTCCTTCTTGCCGAGCGCGGCCACGACCTGCCAGCTCTCGCCATGCGGCGCGTGCGCGACCTCGTGCACCTCGGTTTTCTCGCCGAACCGTACGACCTTGCCCTTCCAGTCCGGCGCCTTGATCCCGGCAGGCAGCACCAGCACGCCATCCTCGGGCAGGCCGAGCGCGATCGACACCTTCTCGCGCCTGATGGCTTCGAGCGAGCCGAGCTTTTCCAGATGCACCGGCTGAACGTTGACGACGAGCGCGACGGTCGGCCGCGTCAGCTCGCTGAGCCGCGCGATCTCGCCGGTCTGGTTCATGCCCATCTCGACGACCCAGAGGCTGGCGTCAGGCCTCGCATTGCACAGCGTCAGCGGCACGCCCCAGAAATTGTTGAAGCTCGATGGGCTGGCATAGGCGCCGGGGTAGGCTGCAAGGAATTCCTTGGTGCTGGTCTTGCCCGCGCTGCCGGTGAGTCCGATCACCGGTCCGTTGAAACGGGCGCGTGCGGCGCGTGCGAGGCCCCAGAGACCATCGATCAGCGTGTCCTTGACGACGATCTGGGGAATGCGGATGCCGGCGATCTCATGCGGCACGATCATCGCGACCGCGCCCGATGCTTCCGCCTTGTCGGCGAACTCCCAGCCGTCGCGCGCGCTGGCGAAGGCCGAGATAAAGCCGCCGCTCGGCGTACCGCTGAGCGCGACGAACAGGCAGCCCGGCTTCACCAGGCGGCTGTCCTGGGTGACGAAGTCGATCGGCGTGTCCGGAAATGATCCCGCAGCGCCCAGCGCACGCGCCACTTCGGCAACCGTCCATATTGGCGCGCTCATGCATCCCTCGACGCTAATGCGGCGGCGACCGCCTCGTGATCACTGAAGGGCAGCACCTCGCCGCCGACGATCTGTCCGGTCTCGTGGCCCTTGCCGGCGACGAGCAGCGCATCGCCGTCTTCCAACTCCTCGATCGCGGTGCGGATCGCCGCGGCACGGTCGCCGATTTCGCGGGCACCTTTTGCAGTCGCGAGGATTTCGGCGCGAATGGCTTCCGGCTTCTCGCTGCGCGGATTGTCGTCGGTGATGATGACGCGGTCGGCGTTCTCGGCCGCGATCTCGCCCATGATCGGGCGCTTGCCGGCATCGCGATCGCCGCCCGCGCCGAACACGACGACCAGCCGGCGTTTTGCGTAAGGCCGCAAAGCCTGCAACGCCTTCTCCAACGCGTCGGGCTTGTGGGCGTAGTCGACGAAGATCGGCGCACCGTTGCGCTCGCCGACGCGCTCGAGCCGACCCTTGGCGCCTTCGAGATGTTCGAGGCTCGCAAACACGTTGGCCGGATCGCTGCCGGTGCCGATCGCCAGACCGGCCGACACCAGTGCGTTCTCGATCTGGAATTCGCCGGCCAGCGGCAGCCGGACCGCATAACGCTTGCCGCGATGTTCGACGGCAAGGACTTGCGAAAAACCTTCGACCTCGGCCGCGGCGAGACGAATGCCCGCGCCTGCCCCGTCGCCGTTGCGGCCGACCGCCATCACGCGCAGGCCGTGCGACCTGGCAGCATTGATTGCTTCCGCCGAGCAATCATGGTCGGCGGAGATCACCGCCGCGCCATCCGCCGGGACCAGTTCGCGGAACAGGCGGAGTTTTGCTGCGAGATAATGCGCGACGGTTGGATGGTAATCCATGTGGTCGCGCGAGAGATTGGTGAAGCCGCCGGCGGAGACACGCACGCCGTCGAGGCGGTACTGGTCGAGCCCGTGCGAGGACGCCTCGAAGGCGAGATGCGTCACGCCTTCGCGCGCGATCTCATCGAGCTGCCGGTGCAGCGCGATCGGATCCGGCGTCGTCAGCGAACCGTAGACGGTGCGCCTGGGCGAGACGAGACCGATGGTGCCGATGCTGGCGGAGGCATGCCCCAGCCGTTCCCAGATCTGGCGCGTGAACGCGGCGACCGAGGTCTTGCCGCTGGTGCCGGTCACCGCCGCGATGGTCGCCGGCTGTGCGGGGAAGAATTTGGCCGCGGCCAGCGCCAGCGCGCGGCGCGGATTGGCCACCGTGACGAACGGCACCTTGCTGCCATCAGGTGCATGGTCGCCGACGATCGCCACCGCGCCTGCTGCAATCGCGGCATCGACGAAGCGCGCGCCGTCGGTCTTGCTGCCCGCGAGCGCGAAGAAGAGATCACCTGACTTGACCATACGGCTGTCGAGCGCAACGCCGGTCACATCGAGCGCCGCGACAGCGGGCTCGATTGCGGCATCATTGCCTGGAACGTCCTGACCTAGGAGGTCGCGCAGCTTCATGGTCTTCCAGTCGACATGCCGTCCGGAAAGCCGGATCTTCGGAAAAGCCCCGACTCAGCAGCGGCGACGGCCCACCCCCGTTGATTACTGGGTTGTCCTGGATGCTGCAAGAATAAGGCGGTCGGACGGCGGTAGGTCAAACCGTGGCTCGATGCCCAGAAGCGGCGCGATCCGCTCGATCACCTTGCCGCCGGTCGGCACCGCGTTCCAGCCCGAGGTGATGAAACCATGCGTTTCGGGCAGCGCCTGCGGCTCGTCCAGCATGATCAGGATCTGATACTTTGGATTGTCGGAGGGCATGATCGCCGTGAAGGAGTTGAGCACCCGCTTCTTGGCGTAGCGGCCATTGATGACTTTCTCGGACGTACCGGTCTTGCCGCCGACATAATAGCCCTTGACGTCTGCCTGTCTCGCCGACCCGACCTCCGCATTGAGCCGCATCAGATACCGCATCTTGTCGCTGGTCTCTTGCTTGATCACGCGCTTGGCCATCGCCGCCGCTTCAGCTTCGCTTCGCTTCATGAAGGTCGGCGGAATCAAATAGCCACCGTTCATCAGCGCGTTGATGCCCATCACCGCCTGGAGCGGCGCCACCGACAGACCCTGGCCGAACGCGATGGTGACCGTGTTCAGCTCACTCCAGCGGCGCGGCACCAGCGGAGCCGCGCTCTCGGGCAGCTCGGTGCGCAGCCGCGTCAACTGGCCCATCTTGGCAAGGAACGCCTTGTGCGCCTCGACGCCCTGGCCGAGCGCGATCCGCGCAGCGCCGATGTTGGAGGAGTAATAGAACACTTCTTTGGTGTTGATGAAACGTCCGAGCGAATGACTGTCGTGGATGGTGAACTTGCCGTAGTGCAGGTTTCCGCGTGCATCCCACGACGAGTTCAAATTGATCTTTCCGGAATCGAGCGCCATTGCCAGCGTGAACGCCTTGAAGGTCGAGCCCATCTCGTAGACGCCCGTGGTCAGGCGGTTGATGCGGTCGGGGTCGTGCGCTTCCTTCGGATTGTTGGGATCGAAATCCGGAAGCGAGACCATCGCCACGATCTCGCCAGTCTTGACATTCGAGACGATGCCGGAGGCGGCCTTGGTGTGGTACTTCTCCTTGGCCTTCAAGAGCTCGTCGCGCAGCGCGTGCTCGACGCGCAGATCGACCGACAGCTCGATCGGCTTTTGCAGCCGGTCGGTAGCAAAGCCTGCGCGGTGGAGATCGGCGAGCCCTTGATTGTCGAGCCACTTCTCCATGCCGGCGATGCCCTGGTTGTCGATGTTGACGAGACCGATGAGGTGGGCGACCTCGTTGCCGGTCGGATAGACGCGCTTGTTCTCGCGCAGGAAGCCGATGCCGGGAATGCCGAGCTTGTGGATGTCCTGCTGCTGCTTCGGCGTGATCTCGCGCTTGAGCCAGACAAAACCCTTTCGCGCCGACAAGCGCTCGCGCACCTCGGCCTCGTCGAGGTCGGGCACGGTGGCGGTGAGAAGCTCGATCGCCTCGTCCTTGTCGATGATGCGGCGCGGCTCGCCGAACAGGCTCGCGGCCTTGACGTCGGTCGCGAGGATCGCGCCGTTGCGGTCGACGATGTCGGGCCGCGCGGTCGCGACCACCTCTTGCGCGGCAGCACGGCGCGCGCTGTGGGCGTCGGCACCGATCGCGAACATCACGAGCCGGCCGCCGATCAGGACGTAGACCGAGGTAAAGGCGATCATCGCGAGGCCAACGCGCGCGCGCGCCTTCGCGGCGCGGTCAACGTTGCGCCCGTAGAGCAGGCTGCGGATCAGCCGCTGCCGCCAGGGCTCGGGCGGCTTTTGAGTTGGCTTGGCCGGGGTCACAGCGCTCATTGCTTGTCCTCGGGTTGAGGCACGGAGCCCGTCACCGTATCCGGATCGCTCGCGGCTTCGATGGTGTTGAGCATGGCCCCGATCGGATCCGGCTCGCCCGGCCTGAACATCCGCGGCGGACGCTCCGGCAGGTTCTTCAGCGAGTCATATTGCGTACCGTTGACCGGCTTGAGCGGCAGATGCCGGTCGGACAGGCCCTGCAGGCGCAAGGGCGCATCGAGCTTGGCCCATTCGGAGCGCAGCGCCGCGATCGCATCGCGCTGCTCGCGGATCTCCGCATGCAGCCGCAGCACCTTTTCGGTGCGCGCCGTGGAGTCCATCTTGATCCGGTAGACGTAGGCCGCCGCGAAGATCAGCGCGCCGATGACGAGGAGGTGGATGAAGCGCATGCGCTAGCCGCCCCTCATCACGTCGGAGAGCTTTGGCCAGGACGAGGTCTCGCCGTCGTCGTGCGCGGGCGCATCGGTACGTTCAGCGGCGCGCAGCTTTGCGGAACGCGCGCGCGGATTATGCGCGACTTCCTCCTCACCCGCGATCACCGGCCGCCGGGTCAGCAGCTGGAAGCTCGGCGCGGTTTGCGCCACTTCCGGCAGATGCCGCGAACCGCCGCCTGTCTTGCTACGCTCGGAGAGGAAATTCTTGACGATGCGGTCTTCCAGCGAATGGAACGAGACCACCACGAGGCGGCCGTCCGGCCTGAGCACGCGCTCGGCCGCAGCGAGCGCGGTCTGGAGTTCCTCGAGCTCTTCGTTGACGAAGATGCGCAGGGCCTGGAACGTTCGCGTCGCCGGATGAATATCGCCGGGTTTCGAGCGCACGACCCTGCCGACGAGATCGGCGAGCGCGCGCGTTGTCGTGAACGGCGTCTCCTGCCGGTCGGCGACGATGGCGCGGGCGATGCGGCGCGACTGCCGCTCCTCACCAAAGAGATAGATGATGTCGGCGAGATCGCTTTCCGAGGCGCGCGCGACGATGTCGGCCGCCGTCGGCCCCGCCTGCCCCATCCGCATGTCGAGCGGACCGTCGAGACGGAAGGAGAAGCCGCGGCCGGCCTGGTCGAGCTGCATCGAGGAGACCCCGACATCCATCACGACGCCGTCGACGGCATCGACGCCCTGCGCCGCACAGACCTCGGCGAGATTGGAGAAGCGGTCCTCGACCAGCGTCAGCCGGCCCGCGGAGCGTTCGACCAACTCAGCCCCGCCGGCGATCGCCGTGCGGTCGCGATCGATCGCAATCAGCCGGGTTCCCGGCACGTCGAGGATGGCGCGGCTGTAGCCGCCGGCGCCGAAGGTGGCGTCGACATAGATCCCGCCCGCGCGCGGCGCGAGATGATCGACCGCCTCGCGGCCAAGAACGGGGATGTGCGGAACCGAACTCATGCGCCACACCCGCAGAGCGTCCTTGCGAGATCTGGGACGAGCGAGTCCATTACGCCTCGAATAATTCCGCGTCGCGGCGGTTCCACGACCCAACCCTCGTCCAGCATGGTTACCGAGCCCGGTCATCCCGGGCCGCAAACCCAGTGTTCCCAGTGGAATTTGTCGGGCAGCCATGGGATTTCGAGCCAAAATACGCTTTGGCCGCCTCCGGACGCGGGTCGGCTCTTCAATCCTCAGTAACGGCCCTTAGCGTTAAGAAAGCGTTGATCGGCTTGTTACAAGTCGAAAAGGTGACGCGTCGGTGATGCTCCATCCACACACATGCGCCAAAATGCATCCATTAACCGCGCCGCGCGATTGCGCGCGGCGGAGGGTAAAGGAATAGTAAAGAGAAGGGCTTGGCCCACTCTCTGTCCGACTTGAGCTGTCTATGTCGTCCGGTCCTTCCACGCCGTCTGGATCTGATTCGAAACGTCAACGCGTTCTCCCGGTTCCCAAGGCCGCGGCGAACACGCGGACGTTCGAGCCGGATTCCTCGATCGTCTCCGACATCATCCCTTCGCCGAACCATGGCGACCGCAACAAGGGACGGCAGCCGGATATGATCCTGCTGCACTACACCGGCATGCCCGACGTCGAGGGCGCGCTGGCGCGGCTGTGCACGGCGGGCACCGAAGTGTCGGCGCATTACGTCGTGCTGGAGGACGGCCGCATCGTGCAATGCGTGCCCGAGGCCAAGCGCGCCTGGCACGCGGGCGTCTCGTCCTGGGCCGGCGAGGACGACATCAACTCCTGCTCGATCGGCATCGAGATCATCAATCGCGGCCATGACTGGGGCTATCCGGAATATCCGTCGCGCCAGATCGCCGCCGTGATCACGTTGTGCCGCGGCATCATGCTTCGCCGCAACGTCGCCGCGCACCGGGTGCTCGGCCATTCCGACGTCGCGCCGGCGCGCAAGAAGGATCCCGGCGAGAAATTTCCGTGGCATTCGCTGGCCAATTCCGGCGTCGGACACTGGGTGACGCCCGCGCCGGTCGTGCGCGGCGAGAGCCTGATGCTCGGCACCATCAGCGACGAGGTGCTGAGCCTGCAGCAGGCGCTCGCCCGATACGGCTACGGCGTGCCGCTCACCGGCAAATACGACGCCGCGACGATGGAAGTCGTCACCGCCTTCCAGCGCCATTTCCGCCCGGCGCGGCTCGATGGTGTCGCGGATCACTCGACGCTGTCGACATTGCAGGCGTTGCTCGCAAGCCTGCCGACGGATGCGACGGCAGTCGCGGCGAAGTAACGGCGCAAGCCACACACTCCGGTCATTGCGAGCGCAGCGAAGCAATCCAGACTGCCTCCGCGGAAAGAGTCTGGATTGCTTCGTCGCTTCGCTCCTCGCAATGACGGAATGCGTGGCGACTACTCCATCTCCCGCATCCGTCGCGCATAGAGCCGCCGCAACGGCTCCAGCTGCGTCGCCGCCGTCGCGGCGACATACGCCTCGCGCGCTTCGTCCTTGCGCCCAAGCCGTCGCAACAGATCCGCGCGCACCGCAGGCAACAGCTCGTAGCCGCCAAGCCCGCCGCGCGCGGTGATCGCGTCGACGAGATCGAGCGCGCGCGCCGGGCCGTCGACCATCGAGACTGCGGCGGCGTGGTTAAGCTCGATCACCGGCGACGGATTGATGCGCAAGAGCACTTCGTAGAGGCCAGCGATCTGCGGCCAGTCGGTCTGCTCGTAGCTCGGCGCACGGGCATGCAGCGCGGCGATCGCGGCCTGCACAGCATAGGGCTGCGGGCGGCCAGGCACGCGGAGCGCGTCGTCCACGAGACGCAGACCTTCCTCGATCTGCACACAATTCCAGAGCGAACGATCCTGCTCTTCCAGCAGAACGACGTCGCCGGCTGTGGTCTCGCGCCCGGCACGGCGCGCATCGTGCAGTAACATCAAGGCGAGCAGGCCTTTGATCCCGGCGCGATCCGGCATCAGCCGGTCGAGCAACCGGCCGAGCCTGATCGCTTCGACCGCGAGATCGGGCCGCATCAAATCCGCGCCCGAGGTCGCAACATAGCCTTCGGTGAAGACGAGATAGATCACGGCGAGCACGCCGTTGAGCCGCGGCGCAAGCGCGGCGTGCTCGGGCACTTCATAAGGAATGCCGGCGAGCCTGATCTTCTGCTTGGCGCGGACGAGGCGCTGCGCCATCGCATCCTCGCCGACGAGAAAGGCGCGCGCGACCTGCGCCATGGACAGCCCGCAGACGGTGCGCAGCGTCAGCGCGACCTGGACCTCGATGGCGAAGGCTGGATGGCAGCACGTGAAGATCAGCCGCAGCATATCGTCATCGAGCGTTGCTGGCGGCTCGTCGCGCGCCTGCGCGTTGAACTCGAGCTCATGCACGAGCGCCCGCTGCTTGCCGCGGAACACGGCCTGCCGCCGGATGCGATCGATCGCCTTGTTGCGACCGACATTGACCAGCCAGGCGCGCGGATTATCGGGCACCTCGCCCGCCGACCAGCGCTCCAGCGCGACCGCGAAGGCATCCTGGAGCGCGTCCTCGGCGAGATCGAAATCGCCGACGAGGCGGATCAGCGTGGCAAGCACCCGCCCCGCCTCGTCGCGAAAAATCCGAGCGATGTCGGCAGGACAGATCACTTGTAGATCATGACCGGCCTGACTTCGATGGATCCCTCTTTGGCCTCGGGAATCCGAGCAGCCAGTCCGACGGCGGTGTCCAGATCCTTGGCCTCGACCAGATAGTAGCCGGCGAGTTGCTCGCGAGTCTCCGCGAAGGGACCGTCGGTCGTCAGGGTCTTGCCCTCGCGCACGCGCACGGTGGTCGCCGTCGTGGTCGGCTGAAGCCCGTCGCCGGCCTTGAAATGGCCGCTCTGGACGATGGACTGCGTGTAAGTGCCGTACTCCGCCGACAGCGCCTGACGGTCCGCGGGGGACATGTTGATCATTTTCGCTTCGTTCCGGTAGATCAGCAGTAGGTACTGCATGGCTTACTCCTGTTGTTCGGCCTGATTGCCGACATCCAGTCGAACGGGGCCAACATCAAACGACATCCTCGGGATAATTATTCGATATCAGGGGACGAGATCATTTGTAGATCATCACGGGCCTGACTTCGATCGAGCCGTCCCTGGCTCCGGGAATCCGCGCGGCCATCGCGATCGCTGCGTCGAGGTCTCTCGCCTCGACGAGATAATAGCCGCCGAGTTGCTCGCGGGTCTCGGCGAACGGACCATCGGTCGCGAGTACCTTGCCGTCGCGAACGCGAACGGTGGTCGCAGTCGAGGTCGGCTGGAGCCCGTCGCCGGCCTTGAAGTTGCCGCTCTGGACGATGGACTGGGTGTAGGCGGAATACTCCGCCAACAGCTTCTGGTAATCTGCGGGGTCCATCTTGCTCTGTTGAGCTTCGTTCCGGTAGATCAGCAGCAAATACTGCATCGCTTAACTCCTGTTGCTCGGCTGGATTGCCGGCATCCAGTCGAACCGGGCCCACGCCCAACGACATGTTCAGGATAAATTATTCGCAGCCGGCGTGCGCGGCGATCTCTGCTTGACGGAACCGTCACAAATGCCCCATGCGTAGCCGGTCAGTCGGCCGGACGGCCGCTCCGGCAGGTGCCGAAAGGCCGCCGGGGAGGAAAGTCCGGGCTCCCTTGACATACGGTGCCGGATAACGTCCGGCGGGGGCAACCCCAGGGAAAGTGCCACAGAGAACGAACCGCCCGCCGACGCCCCTTCGGGGCTCTGGCGCGGCAAGCCCTCGGGCCTGCCGTGCCGTAGCAGCGCAAGCTGCGTAGGCAGGTAAGGGTGAAAAGGTGCGGTAAGAGCGCACCGCGGCTCCGGCAACGGAGCCGGCATGGTAAACCCCACCGGGAGCAAAACCGAATAGGGACGGCGTAGCGGGCTGTTCGCGCAAGCGATAACGCCGCGGGGCGATGTCAGGCCCGCCGTCCGGGTAGGTTGCTCGAGGCCATGTGCAAACATGGTCCCAGAGGAATGGCCGTCACGTATCGTTCGCGCAAGCGGACGGTGCCTTACAGAACCCGGCTTACAGGCCGGCTGATATCTTGCAACGAGGGGTTCGATGCTGACCGCATCGAGCCCCTCACCATTTTGACCCGGCTGTCATTCCGGGGCGTGCGCAGCACGAGCCCGGAATCCATTCATCCACCGACTCTGCCGCCTGATGGATTCCGGGCTCTCGCTTCGCGAGCCCCGGAATGACGGCTGCGAACTAAGCGACAATCTCGTTCAACACGCCCATCAAAGCCTCGGGCGCCGTCACGTTCGGCGCATGACTCGCATCGAGCTCGAAATAGCGCCAGCCCTCCTCGTTCTTCGTGCGCTTCGCGAACTGCCCGAACACATCGCCCGGCGGAATGCGCCTGCAATAGATGTAGCTGCGCGGCATCGCCGGCTCGCCATGCTCGAGCTTGAGCCTCGTCTCGAAACATTTGATCGGCATGTTGATGCGGCGCGCATTGAGCCAGTCGAGATCGGCCTGCGGCGTATCCGGCGGCGGTGGATTCGGCGGGATGCGGTAGCCGTCGCCCGCGGCAGTCGCCTTGCGCATCGGCTCGCGGCCGCCCTCGTTGAGATCGAACAGCGACTGGCCGTCACGCGGCACGAAGGCGTCGAGATAGATCAGTTGCGTGACGCGCTCGCGCGCGCGGTCGGCAACACCGGTCGCGACCATGCCGCCATAGCTGTGGCCGAGCAGCACGATGTCGTCGAGGTCCTCGAACTTGATGACGTTGAGGATGTCCTGGATGTGCGTATCCAGATCGATCGCGGGACTGGCCAGATGCGCGCGCTCGCCAAGCCCGGTGAAGGTCGGCGCCACCAGGCGGTGGCCGGCCTGCGCCATCAGCGGATGCATCTTCTTCCAGGCCCATCCGCCGGACCATGCGCCATGACAGAGCAGAAAAGTCTTCGCGCGTGCGGCCATCGGCATTTCCATCGTTCTTGTTTCTACGATGGAGTGTAGCCGCCGCGCGCGCGATGTAAACGCTGCGGCCCCTCAGGCCGCGCGGGTGTTCACCTTCACGAGGACGGGCGCGACGGCCTCGCGGCGCAGCTTGCCCGCCTCAAAACCATGCATGCCGATCTGCCATTGCAGGCCGACGATGGCGCCCTTGGTCGGTTGCAGCAGCGCGAGCGAAGCGAACAGCGTTACCGGCAACCACACGGCCAGTTGCAGCCAGACCGCCGGCGCGTAGGCCGTCTCGACCGCGAGGATCGCCGGCACCACGAGATGGCCGACTACGACCATCACCAGATAAGCCGGGAAGTCATCGGCGCGCTGGTGAAACAGCTCCTCGCCGCAATGGTCGCAGCTGTCGGCCACTTTCAGGAAGCGCCCGAACATATGTCCTTCGCCGCAGTTCGGGCACTTGCCCAAGAAGCCGCGCCACATCGCCTTCGTGAGAGAGACTGAACCGGTTGCCATGACAGCACCTCTTCCTTTTCGCTGATCCATACAATAATATCTTGTATCCATACATTCAAAGGATATGGGCCTAAATTGCATGGATTGGACCCCTACAATCTCGGAGCTGAGCGGGCCGCGCTACCAGCGCATCGTCGAGGCCATGGAGGCCGACATCGCCGCGGGCCGGCTGGTGCGCGGCCAGCAGCTGCCGACGCAGCGCGCGCTGGCGAAGGCCCTCGGCATCGACCTCACCACGGTGACGCGTGCCTACACCGAGGCGCGGCGCCGCGGCATCATGGAAGCCCGGGTCGGACAAGGCTCATTCGTATCCGAGACCAGCGCGCGCCGCGCGGTCGACATGCCGCACCCGGTCGCGATCGACCTCTCGATGAACGTGCCGCCGCATCCGCTCGAAGCGCAACTCGATGAGCGGATCATTGCCGGGATGGAAGCCATCCGCGCGCAATCGGGCCTGACGGCGCATCTCAACTATCAGCCGCCCGGCGGCAGCGCGCATGAGCGCGAGGTCGCGGCCCGCTGGATGCGTGCACGCGTTTCGCACGCACACGCCGACAGGCTCGTGATCTTTCCCGGTACGCAGACGATCCTGTTCAACCTGCTCGCTCAGCTCGCGCGGCCCGGCGACGTCGTGCTGACGGAAGCCCTCACCTTCCCCGGCATCAAGGCCGCCGCGGCGCGGCTCGGCGTCAAGCTCGTCGGTGTCGCCATGGATGATGGCGGCATCCTGCCCGATGCGCTGGCGAAGACCTGTCGCGCGCACAGGCCGAAGGCCGTCTATCTCATTCCGACGCTGCACAATCCGACCACCGCGACGCTTTCCGCCGAGCGGCGCAACGCCATCGCAAAGATCATCAGCGATGCCGATACGGCGCTGATCGAGGACGATGCCTATGGGCTGCTCGACCGTTCGGCATCGCCGATCGCAAACCTCATTCCGGAGCGGACCTATCTCGCGACCACGCTGTCGAAATGCATCGCGCCGGCGCTGCGCGTCGCCTATCTCTTGACGCCCGACGACGCCGCGCAGCGCGACATGCGTGCCGGCCTGCAGGCCACCGTGCAGATGCCGGCGCCGCTGATGGTCGCGCTGGTGACGCATTGGATCGAGAACGGCATCGCCGATCGCATCATCACCGCCATCCGCAACGAGGCGATCGGCCGCCAGCAGCTTGCGCAGCGCGCGCTGAAAGGCATTCAATTCCTGGCCAAGCCCGCCGCCCATCATCTCTGGCTGCGGCTGCCGGAGGGCCGCCCCGACGTCGCCGCGCATCTGTTGCGGAATGGACTTGCAGTCGTCGCCGGCGACGCTTTCACCGTGGACGGAACACCGCCGCATGCCGCGCGCGTCTCGCTCGGCGCCGCGCGCAATCGATCGGAGCTGACGGAAGCGCTGCGCATCCTGGTCGGCGCGCTGCACAGGCCGGCCGACACGAGGCAGATCGTCTAGGCTCTTCTTATCGGTGGTGACGGCGGTGGCGCGGGCGAACGACCGGCGTCACGCCTGACGAATAAGCCGCATAGGCCTCGCTCGGTGCCACTGTCTCGCCACGAGCCGCGCGCGCCGCAGGCGTGAGCTGGCCGCCGTTCAGCACATCGCGGTCGGGATGGGCGGCCTGATAGGCCGCGGGTTCGGAGAACTGCGCCTGCGCCATCGTCGGCATCAGGGCCGCCGCAGACAGCAGCGCGGCTGCAACGGCAATCTTCGTGCGGGTCATGGTCGTTCTCCATCATCTCGTTCGGGGAAAGGCCAATGAGAGCGCATCATGGCGTCGGGCAGGCCCCCGGATTGAAGTATGGTCATCATGTAGGCCTGCCTTTGGCGAAAGCCCGCGGTTGGGGATCACGCTTGCGTGCGGTTTTGGAATTGACCTGCACGGCCGCAGCCGTGCTATGCGGGCGTTGGCGATCAACAGTTCGGGATCGCCCATTGCGACAAGGACAATCTGTTGGAAACGCTCACTTATGCGCTGCTGCTGTTCGGCGCGCTGGCCGGCGGCTTCGTCTCGGGACTGGCCGGCTTCGGGACCGCGCTGATGGCGCTCGGCATCTGGCTCTACGTCCTGCCGCCCTCGCTCGCGGTGCCCCTGGTGCTGATCTGCTCGGTGATCGCGCAGACCTCGACGCTGCCGTCGATGTGGAAGAGTTTCGACCTGTCGCTGGTCTGGCCGTTCCTGATCGGGGGCCTGATCGGCGTGCCGCTCGGCACCATGCTGATCGCCTCCGCCGATCCAAAAGTATTCAAGCTGAGCGTCGGCGTGCTGATCCTGATCTTTTCGACCGCTCTCTATCTCAACAAGAGGCCCCTCGCCGTGACGTTCGGTGGCCGCATTGCCGACGGCGCGATCGGCTTTGCCGGCGGCATTCTCGGCGGCCTCGCCGGATTGTCCGGGCCGCTGCCGATCCTCTGGGCCAATATCCGCGGCTGGAACAAGCACGAGCGGCGCGGCATCTTCCAGCTCTTCAATTTCACCGTGCTCGCGACCGCGCTGGTGTTGCAGACGGCGTCGGGTCTCGTCGAATTCAAGGTGGTCTGGCTCGCGCTGGTCGCCTTCCCGGGCACGCTGATCGGCGCCTGGGCCGGCGCCCGCGTCTATCACGCACTGAACGACAAGCATTTTGGCGACGTCGTGCTCGGCCTGTTGTTCCTGTCGGGCCTCACCCTCGTCTGGAACAGTATTGCCGCGCTTTAGGTGCGCGTCCTCTTCGCCGCGAGCGCCATGCCGCCGGCGACGCCGACACCGAGCACGTAGATCCAGCCCGAGGTGAAATCGAACAGATGCGTGTTGAGCAGTGAGGACAGCATGTTCTGCACCACGACCAGCATACCGATCCAGCAGGCTAGCCCCTCGCCGCGAAACATCAAGAGGTGCGCGATCCACAGCGCGTAGAGGACCAGCACGCCGACCATCCCCCACTGCACGGCATTGCTCAGGGGCTGATTGTGCGGGTTGCTGACGATCTCGCCGCGCAGCGGGTCGTCGTGCGGATTGGCGGCCACGCCGGCGAACAGACCGCGGATCGAGCCGGTGCCGTGGCCGATCAGCGGCGCGTCGGCGATGAACCCAAGGGACTTCCGCCAGTATTCGAGACGCGAGCCCATGCCGCTAATCGAATTGTTGTCGGCCTCCAGGCTCCTTTCATAATCGCTCTGGAACTTGCCGACGGTCGCGCGCAGATGCGGCGAGACGGCCCAGAGCGCTACGGCGATCAACGCCGTCGCAGCGCCGGCAACGAGCGCCACCCGCCAGCGCAGATGCAGCAGTGCAAACACCACGAGCAGGACCGGCAGCGTCACCAGCGCCGTGCGCGAGACCACGACGAACATCATGTTGGCGAGGAAGCCGAGCGCCAATACGGCGAACAACGCCGCGATCCGAACGCGGCCCTGCTGGACCAGCGTCACGATCGGGTACACCAGCGCGATCGCACAGAGCGCGAATTCCTGGCTCTGGTCGATATAATTGCGCACGGCGATCCCGCTCTCGACCTGGTAGGGCCCGCGCGACAGATAGAGCTTCAGCGAGAGCCTGGGATCGATCGCGACAGTGAAGGAGTACAGCATGAGCAGCGTGCAGGAGACCAGGAACGCCGCAAAAACCCATTTGCCGTAGGGCCAGCGCTCGAACTGGTAGATCAGCAGCGGGATCACCAGCAGTTTTGCCGGCGGCCCGAGCGCGTGCAGCCGCTCGGCCCAGGGCGCAACCGACCAGAGCGTGCCGACGAGTGCCAGCACGAACAGCGCGATCGGCAGCAGGCAGATCGGGCGCAGCAGCGAGCGCGGGAGTTCGCGAAGGTCGATGAAAGCAAAGGCGATCAGCCAGGGCACGAGCGCAAAAGTCACGCCGGTGGTGCTCCAGGGCAGCAGCAACGCGACCAGCGCGACGAAGCGGGCCGGTGTGCGGTAGCGCGCCGCCCAGATCGCGGAGAGCCAGGACGCTCGTCCTTGCTCGTTCAACACCTCGGTCATTGCTGTCCCTTGCAGATTCGCGGCCCACCCACGGCGCGGCAAACTAGCCGGAGCCGTGGGTGGGCGACAAGCGCGCGTCCGTTCAATCTGCTACGCGGGCTCGCGCATTGGAGGCACAACCGGCTCGGGATTTGCCGGCTTCGCGACCTTCTCCTGTGCCGGCAGCGCAAGGCGCTTTCTGAACTCCCGGAGCAACAGCCACACGCTCAGGGCGGCCTGTAGCGTGGTCGTCGCGATCGACAAATACCAGACATGCTCCATCCGGAAGCCCGGCCACGTCGAGAGCCAGATCGACGGCAGGGAATAGGTGAGAACCCGCGTCGCCGAGGTCCACAACACCGGCTTGGTGTTGCCAAGCCCCTGAAACATGCTGGAGCAAGTAAAGATCAGCCCCTGCGCCACCATGTTGAGCGAGACGAGGCGCAGAAACAGCGACGCAACCGCCATCGTCTCCTGATCCCTGGAGAAGCCGGCAAGCAACAGACCGGGCGCGAACTGCGCGAGTATCATGAAGACAATCATCACGGCGGTCGCGATAAGCGACGCCTTGACAAAGGTCTCCCGCACACGTGCTCCATTGCCGGCGCCGAAATTCTGGCCGGCGATGGGCCCTGCAGCGAGGGCGATGGCGAGCGCCGGCATCTGGATCAGCCCGAGGAGACGCGTCCCGATGCCAAACCCCGCCTGCGCCGCCGGGCCAAAAATGCTCAGCACGTAATAGCCCACGGCCATGATGATGAAGATCATCGCAAATTCCCCGCCTGCGGGCAGGCCGACATTGAGGATTCTCTTCCACTGCCGCAGCTGCGGCCGCCACTGCTCGGGGTGAAACGCGACGTAGCGCTCCAGCTTGAGGAAATAGCCGAACAGCATCAGCACGCCGACGAAGACGGCGATCGAGCTGGCAAGGCCGGCACCGGCGACACCGAGCGCATGTCCGGTGCCCCAGCCCGTGATCAGGACCGGCGCCAGCGCGATGTTGATGACCACGGCCAGCGCCTGCACCAGCATGCTCGGCCGCACGATGCCGGTCGCCCGCAATGCGGAAGCCATCACTTGCGTGGCGAATTGCAGCGCCAGCGCCGGCATAAACCAGAGCAGATAAACGGTACCGGCTTCGACCGTAGCTTCGTCGGCTGCAACCGCGCGCATGTAGGGGCGCGACAGCGCGAGGCCCGCGACCAATGTCAGGATCCCGAACAGCACCGACAGGACGACCGACTGGTTGAAGACCAGATTGGCGTCGTCGCGGTCCTTCCGCCCCACGGCGTGCGCCATCAGCGCAACCGTGCCGACGCCGAGCACCTGCATCAGCGCGTTGACCAGAAAGCCCGCATTACCGGCCGCCGCGACGCCGGCGATCGCCGCCTCGCCCAGACCCGAGACGAAATACAGATCGACGAGCTGACAGATCATGATCGTGATCATGCCGACCACGATCGGAGGCGCCATGCTCAGGATGTGGCTCACGATGGAGCCGCGCGTCAGGTCCTTCATCTCATTCCATCCTTAACGGCGTGACCGCGGGACTTTCGTCCCGCTGCCGCGCGCCTCTCATTCCGCCGCCGCGATGCGCCCGAGCTCCACCACCTGGCGCTCGAACAGACCGCGATAGATGCCGCCGGGCTTGCTCGCGAGCATGGCATGGGTGCCTTGCTCGACGATCTCGCCGCGGTCGAACACCAGGATCCGATCGAGGCTGCGCACCGTCGACAGCCGGTGCGCGATCACGATCGAGGTCCGGCCCTTCATCAGCCGCTCCATCGCCTGCTGGATCAGCGCCTCCGATTCCGAATCGAGGCTCGAGGTCGCCTCGTCCAGGATCAGCACCGGCGCATCCGCCAGGAAGGCGCGCGCCAGCGCCACGCGCTGCCGCTCGCCGCCCGACAGCTTCACGCCACGCTCGCCAACCAACGTGCCGTAGCCCTTCGGCAGGCGCAGGATGAAGTCGTGCGCGTTCGCCAGCCGCGCCGCGTGCCCGATCGCCTCCAGGCTGGCACCGGGCCGGCCATAGGCGATGTTCTCCGCAAGCGTGCGGTGGAACAGGATCGGCTCCTGCTGCACGATCGCGATCTGGCTGCGCAGCGATTGCTGCGTAGCGAGCGCGATGTCCTGCCCGTCGATCAGCACGCGACCACCGGAGACGTCGTACAGCCGCTGCACCAGCTTGACGAAGGTCGTCTTGCCGGAGCCGGAGCGGCCGACCAGGCCGACGCGCTCGCCGGCGCGGATCGTGACCGACAGTCCGTCATACAGTGGCGCGCGATGGCCGCCATAGTGGAACGTGACGTCGTCGAATACGATCTCGCCGGCCTCGATCGCGATCGGTCGCGCACTGGCCGCATCGGCAATCCCGATCGGCTCGCCATGGATCGCCACCAATTCGTCCATGTCGTTGACCGAGCGCTGGAGGTTGTTGATGTGCATGCCGACGTCGCGCAGATAGGCGTGGATGACGTAGTAGCTCGTCAGCACATAGGTGACGTCACCGGGCGACGCGTGCCCGGACATCCACAGCAGCACCGCGCCGCCGATCACGGACGCACGCAGGCATAGCAGCAGCGAGAGCTGCGCCATGGCCGTGTAGTTGTAGCGAAACCAGGTCCGCCGCACGCGCACGCGCCAGCGGTTGATGACGCGGGCGAGCCGCGTATCCTCGCGCGCTTCGGCGCCGAAGGATTTCACTACGGCGTTGCAGGTCAGCGCGTCCGCCAGCGTACCGCCGACCTTGGTGTCCCAGGCGTTGGAGACGCGCGCGGCCGGCGCGATGTAGCGCGTCGAGAACAGCACGGTGATGGCGACGTAGAAAAGCGCGCCCACCGCGATCACCGCGCCGAGCGACGTCCAGTGCAGGCCGATCAGGACCATGGAGCCGATCAACACCAGCAGAGACGGCGCCAACGCCATCAGGATGGTGTCGTTGAGCAGGTCGAGCGCCCACATGCCGCGGGTGACCTTGCGCACCGTGGAGCCGGCAAAGGAGTTGGCGTGCCAGTCGGTCGAGAAGCGCTGCACGCGCGTGAAGGCCTCCTGGGCGACATCCGACATGATCTTGAGCGTGAACGGGACGATCGCCTGGAGACCGATCAACCTCAGCACCACGGACGCCGCTCCGAGCGCCACGATGGCGCCGAACGCAACCAGCGCCGCGCGGCGCGCGTCGGGATCGGACGAGCCGCGCGTCAGCGCATCGACCAGATGTCCGGAGAATACCGGCATGAACAGGTCGGCGATGGTTGCGCCCAGCAGGCCGCCGGCCACGATCAGGCCGCGTCCGGGCTGCTTCAGCCAGTGCCGGAATACGAAGGGCAGCACCACGCGTATGGCCGCGGGCCTTTTTGACAGAGAGGTCATGACATTATCCGGCCGCTTTCGGCGCAGGCCGGCTCCATCGACGGACGCAAGTCCGCCACGGAGGGCTGACCGGCGTCACTCACAACTGATTTTGACTTGGGAAGTGGAGAGATCGGGACTCGTGACCCGATCGAATCTGGCGGAAGAGGCCTCTAACAGGCCGCCGACATACCGAACCAGAACATCGAACGCGGGCGTACGATCTGCGAGTGCGACGAAATCATGCAAATCTCTCCCTGGCTCGATTGAATGAGGTGCGCTTTATAGATGTATCGTTTCCGGTTTGCAACGGGGCCCCCGCGAATTCACGGACGAGTGTTGCAATTTGGTGCGTGGCGCCTTGGTCCGGCATCGCCGCCGCCTCAATCTCCGCTGTCATGCCCCGGCTTGACCGGGGCATCCAGTACTCCGCGGCGATAGTTAGCTCACACAACTTCCGCTGCGGAGTACTGGATCGCCCGCCTCCGCGGGCGATGACACCTCGTAAGCCGCTTGCCTAATGCGCGTCGCCGCCACCGGTCATCGAGGCCGGTTTGCTCAGCAGCGTGACCAGCAGGCTGAGGCCGAGATAGAACAGCGTCAGCGCGAAGAAGGCGTCGCCAAAGCTCATCACCACGGCCTGGCGGTGCACGATCTGGCTGAGCTGCTTCATCGCCATCAGCGTGGAATCGCCGAGCCCCTGGAATTTCTGCATGAACATGGTCAGGGTTTCGGTCGCGGTCGCATTGCCCCAGGTCACCCGCTCCTGAAGGCGGGTGATGTGCAAATCGGTGCGGTTGTTGAGCACGGTGTTGATGACGGCAAGGCCGACCGCGCCGCCGAGATTGCGCATCAGGTTGAACAGGCCGGAGGCGTTCTTCACCCTGTCGGGCGCCAGCGTTCCGAGCGCGATGTTGTTGGTCGGCACCATCGCGAACATCATGCCGATGCCGCGCAGGATCTGCGGCACCAGCAGCTCGTAGAAATCGTAGTCGCGCGTGATCCAGGTCATCTGGTAGGAGCCGATCGCGAACACGATGAGGCCGAACGCGATCATGTAGCGCATGTCGACCTTCACCATGAGACGGCCAACCAGCGGCGCGACCAGGAACATGGTGATGCCCGAGACGAACATGGTCTCGCCGATCATCAGCGCGCTGTAGCCGCGCACTTCGGCGAGGTAGCGCGGATAGATGTAGGTCAGGCCGTAGAGCCCGATACCGATGCAGAACTGCAGGACGCAGCCGACCGCGAAATTGCGGTTGGAGAAGGTGCGCAAATTGACGATCGGCTCGGCCGCGGTGAACACGCGCCAGAAGAAGGCGATCGCCGAGACCGCGCAGATCCAGGCGCAGATCGCGACGGACGTGTCCTGCATCCACTCATGTTGCGGACCTTCCTCCAGCACATATTCCAGCGTGCCGAGGAAGCCGGCCATGAAGAGCAGGCCCCACCAGTCGAAGCGGTCGAGCAGCTCGAAATGCGGCTCGTCGAAATCGACCAGCGCCAGCACGCCCAGCGTAATGCCGATGCCGGGCACGACGTTGATGAAGAACAGCCAGTTCCACGACATCAGATCGGTGATGTAGCCGCCGACCGTCGGGCCGATCGTGGGAGCCAGGGTCGCAACAAGCCCGATGATGGGACCGACGATGTGGAATTTGGAGCGCGGGAATACAGTATAGGCCGAGGCGAACACGGTCGGGATCATGCCGGCGCCCAAAAAGCCCTGAAGGGCACGCCAGAGGATCATCTCCTCGATCGTGGTGGCGAAGCCGCAGAGCAGGCTCGAGGCGGTGAAGCCCGCGGCCGAGATCGCGAACAGCAGCCGCGTGCCGAAAGCGCGCGACAAAAAGCCCGACAGCGGGATCGCGATCACCTCGGCGATCAGATAGGCGGTCTGGACCCAGGCGACCTCGCTGGAGCTTGCCGACAGGCCTGCCTGGATTTCACTGAGGGACGCCGAGACGATCTGGATGTCCAGGATCGACATGAACATCCCGAACACCATGATGATGAAGGCGAACAGCCGCTTCGGCGCGATGCGCTCCGAGTCGGGGTTCGCCATCATGGCGGGTGAGGCGGTGGTGGCGTTGGCCATGGTCTGACCTCGCAGCGCTCGATTTGTGGCTACTGCGGGTGGATCGCGGTGGGATCGTCGAGATCGATCTCGCTGTCGGCGTCGGCGGCGCCCTTGTTGGTATCGACGGTCGCATAGACCGACATGCCGGCGCGGAGCAGGTTCTGCTTCGCCACCGACTTCGGCACGCGGATGCGGACCGGCACGCGCTGCACGATCTTGGTGAAGTTGCCGGTGGCGTTGTCGGGCGGCAGCAGCGTGAACACCGAGCCGGAGCCCGCTGCGATGCTGTCGACGATTCCGGAGAACTTGCGCATGCCGTAGGCATCGACCTTGATCGTCACCGGCTGGCCGGGACGGATGCGCTTGAGCTGGGTTTCCTTGAAATTGGCGTCGATATAGACGTCGTCGAGCGGCACGATGTTGCCGAGACGCTGGCCGACCGCGACGAAGTCGCCGGCGCTGACCAGGCGGTTCGAGAACGTGCCGTCGACCGGCGCGCGCACCGCGGTGAAGGCGAGATCGCGCTCGGCCTTGGCGAGCGAGGTCTTGAGCTCGGCGAGCTGCGCCTGCGCTTCGGCCTGCTGCGCCTTGGTGACGTGGACATTGCTGACCGCGACGTCGTAGGCGGCCTGGGCGGCCTTGACCGCGGCGGCGCCCTGGTCGCGTCCGGCTTCCGAGCTTTCGAACGTGGCGCGCGAAGCAAAGCCCTTGCTGCTCAGCGCCTGCTGGCGCTCATAATCGAGATCGGCGCGCTTGAGGCCCGCCTCGGCCGAGACGAGCTGCGCCTTGGCCTGTGCAACCTGGCTGTCGAGCGCTGCAATCTGGCGGCCGATGCGATCGATGGTGGCCTGCTGGGTCGCGATCCTGGTCGCGGCGGCATCGACCGCGATCTTGTAGTCGCCGTCATCGATGCGGAAGACGACGTCGCCGGCGCGCACGGTCGTGTTGTCGCCGGCGAGGATCGAAGAGATGTGGCCGGCAACGCGCGCGCCCAGCATGGTGTTGTTGGCGCGGACATAGGCGTCGTCGGTGGAGACGTAGAAGCGGCCGACCAGCGTGTAGTAGCCGGCATAGCTCGCGGCCGCGAGCGCCAGCACGAGGCCAACACCCATCAGGACGAATTTGCGCTTGCCGGGCTTCGGCGCGTCGGCGGCAGCGGGTGCAGCCGGCTTGTCGGTCACGGGCGTCTCCGGCGCCTCATTGGTGCGGCGCTTGGTTTCCTCGGCCACATGAGAGCGCAACTGCTCGGCAAGGGCGACGGATTTCTCGGTCGCAGCTTCACTGCCGGCATGCCCCGGCGTCGTCTCCACCGCTTCCTGGCGAAGGACGCGCGCAGCCTGGTCTCTCGATACGGCCATAAAGGCCTCCCCAACAAAAAAAGCGGCGACCAGGGACGGCCCTCCTGCGGCCGGTTCCCTTTCGCCCATTCCAAATATCATTGACCGAACGGTTCGGTCAACATAGATAATATTCCCGGGCAGGACCCTACTGGCCCGAATCCTTTATTTGGGTTTCATGGGTCGGGCCCGATCCAGAAACCTTCCGAGACGCTGAACCAATGGTTGTAGCCGGCCGCGAACATCTCCACGTCGTCCAAGAGGAGGACAGCTCCAAGCGCCGCCAGATCCTGGACGGAGCCCGCAAGGTGTTCATGGATCTCGGTTTCGACGGCGCCAGCATGGGCGAGATCGCGCGCGCGGCGCAGGTCTCCAAGGGCACGCTCTACGTCTACTTCGCCGACAAATGCGCGCTGTTCGAAGCCATCCTCGAGCAGGAGGCGCTCCAGCACGGCCAGGTCGTTTTCAATTTCGATCCCGCGCGCGACGCCGAGACCACGCTGAAGGATTTTGGCCAGGCCTATATCCATCTGCTGTGCCGGCCCGGCGGCGGTTCGGCGATCCGCACCGTGATGGCGATCGCCGAGCGCATGCCTGACGTGGGCCGCCGCTATTATCTGCGCGTGCTGGACAAGACCATCAACCGGCTCTCCGAATATCTCAAAATCCATGTCGCCTCCGGCGACCTCAAGATCGACGATTGCGATCTGGCAGCGTCACAGTTCATGGAGCTGTGCAAGGCCTCGCTCTTCCTGCCGTTCGTTTTCCAGGCCGCGCCTGCGCCGTCGGAAGAGCGCATGACCGAGGTCGTCGACAGCGCGACGCGGATGTTTCTGGCGGCGTACCGCGCGAAGTAGCAGCGGCGTGCCACTCGTTGCGCAGCCCGCTGCCGCGGCATTATATTAAGCGCCATGTCCCGTGATCTTCGCCCGCCTGTCGATATCCTCCATTACGAGATCGTCCAGGAACAGGCCTCAGCGCTTGGACGGATGGGCAGTGCACTCGAACAGAGTCTTGCGCGCCTGCGCGAATTCGACGCCGCTCACGCGCGCTCGGAAGTGCCGGCCTCAATGCAAGCGGCGCGGCGCAAGCTGGTGATGGAAGCCGGCCAGGCGCTCTGGATGCTCGTGGTGCAACGGGAGGCGACCGGCTTGCGCGACAGCCGCCATATCATGCGGACCTACAACGTTCCGGGCGAGGTGCAGCGGTGCATGGGGCTGGTCCCCGCACCGTCGAAGCCGGCCTCGAAGTGACTGTCCGGCACCCAGGGACTAGGCCCCGATCTCTTCCATCTTGCGCCACCCATGCAGGACGCGGCGCCCCTCCCGGGTGAATGCGAAGCAATTGCCGCCGCCGGCCGCCTGATCGTGAACGCGATCGATGGCATGACCGGCTTGGTGACAGAACAGCAGCGTGCCGACGGCACCGTGGCCAACGAAGAGAACGTCGCCCGGGCGATTGCGGGATAGCACCGCCTCGGTCTCGCGCACGATGCGCGCCTGCGCATCGACGGCGCGCTCCCAGCCGCGGACGTTGAGATGTGGCTGCGCGAAAAACTGGTCGGCGACCTCCTCGAACTCGGCCGGTTTCAGGAAGCCGGTCGCTGAACGGTCGTTCTCATGCATGGCCTCGCGGATCTCGATCATGAGTCCGAGGCGGCCCGCGATGATCTCCGCGGTCTCGATCGCCTTGCGCTCGGCGCTCGAGACGATCTGCGTGGTGCTCGCGAGCCAGCCCGCATTCGCCGCGGTCTCAGTGCGCGCGCGACCGACCGAACTCAGGCCCCATTGCGGCACGGGCACCGTGGGATCTATTTGCACCTGCGGATGGGTGAGATAGCGGACGATATCGGCGGGCATCTTACTCGTCGGCGTACTCGTCCTCTTCCTGCTTGCGCGTCGCGCTCTTGCGCGTTCCGAGCGAGCCCGTGACATAGGGATCACGCCGACCGGCGTAAGGGTTGCGCTGCTGGGCGCGGCCGGCGACCTCGTCGCCCGAGACGGCGGCGGGCTGGCAGATCAGGCGGCGGCTGGCGCGGCGCATCAGATCCACGTGGATATGATCGTAGTGATAGACGTTCGAGCCCGGCGCCAGCACCGTGGTGAAATGCGCGCACGCGCCCGACTGCACGTCGCGCAAAAACCCCTGCTCTTCCGGCATGCCGCGCCAGCCGTCCTTCACGGTGACGCGGCGGCCGTCGGCGAGCACGAAGGCGGCGATGTCGAGCGCGTTGCCGAAGGCGTGCTCGGAAATGTGGGCGTGCGAGTTGCCGTTCATGCCGCGGCAGGAATAGGCGGAGATCTGCTTGATCTCGACGACGCGGGCGCCGAACCAGCGCATCGCCGATGGCTGCACGGTGTCGGCGAGCCAGCGATCGAGCTCGGACACGATCGGACAGGCGAGCGTCGCGGTCGGCTTGATCGCGACGGGGCCGACGGCGATGACGGGATTGCCCTGCGCCGGACCAAGACGCGGCAAAGGTTGCTGCGCGGGCGCCTGCGAGTACGGCGCCGGCCGCGCCGGATAGCTCGGCGCATTCATGTAGCGTGCGGCGCCCGCGGCGTCGGTGCCTTCGGGCGGCAGGTCGATTTCGTCCTCTTGCTGGGCCACGCCGGGCGCGTTCAGCGACATCGGGCCGGGCGCGTTGCCGTAGCCGGAGGGCTGGCGCACCGCGCTCTCGGGATAGTTCGACCGCTGCGGATAGGAGGATGACGGATAGTTCTGGCTCTGCGGAGGGTTCGATCGCGGCTGCGTCACCGGCCATCGCGGCTGGCCGCCGACACTCCCCGGCGGACGCAGTTCCTCGTCGGCAAAGCCATAGCTGCCCGAGGCTTCGCCGATGGCGGCGACCTTCAACGGGAACTCGGCGCCGCACATGCCGGGGCCCGAGATCGGCTCGATGCGGACGAGATCCGGCCCCTCTTTCACCGCGCCCGATTTCAGGCATGCGGCTTCGGCCTCGGCCCGCCACGGTTCGCGTTCGGCCTGGAAAAAGCCGCGTCCGCAACCCGCAAGCGAAACAAGGACGATGGAGCCGACGAGATACAAACGAACTCCGCGCGTCATGCACGCACGTTCGGTGAATTTACTTAAAGACTCTTCAACGTGTTGATTTCAGTGTTCTTTAACCATACCGGCACGCACGCGCGTACGCCGCCAGGCAGCAGCGGAAGCAAGGCTGACTTTTTCGGAGAGAGACTCTCTGTTAACCATGATGCGCTCGCACGGGGGACAGCAGCGGGAGCGACCTTATGACGTTCGCCGGGAGACTGAGCGTTATCACCGCGTGCCTCGCCATGGCCTTTGTCGGCGCCATCGTGCTCGGCATGATCTAGAGACATCACCGACCGCATCACGGGCTTGCCCGGCGGCGCCGGATCATCCGGCCGCCGGGCCTATTGCCGTGCTCAGAAATTCGAACAGGACGATCCCGTGACGCCGCCAATCTTGAAGTCGTGGCAGACGAGACCGGGATTATCAGGATCGGGATAGCCGTCGTCCTTCTCGCGAACCGTATGACTGAAGCGCCAGCCCCGCGTCCGCATGCAGCGCTTGTATTGCGCCGAAGTCGCCGTGCCGTTCTGCGGCGCGCCGAGTTGCGCGTCGCAGAACGCGCTGTCGACATGCAGCGCATCGTCGCCGCGCTGCTGCTTCAGCCTGTTGTTCCAGATGTCGGTGTCGGCGTGGGCCGGGACCGCGCTGCCGATCAGCAGCGCGGCGATGAGGCCGAGACGTTTCATGGTGGCTCTCCTTGCATGCGTCGTCAGCCATCGGTCGCGTGCAAGCGAGATGCAGGTTCGGTGCGGGACGATTACAAATTGGACAGGGGATCTTTCTTTTCCTTCTCCCCTTGCGGGAGAGGGTAAGCAGCACGCCTGCCCGCGAAAGACTACGACCTTGCCCCCCACTGCTGTGATGTCGTGATCACCTTCTGCTGCCGCTCCTCGACGCGCGTCCAGTCGTTGCCGGAGCACCAGAAGCGGCCGAGCGCGCAGGCTTCGACGCGAAGCCTGCCGGAAGCCGTCAGCGTCATCGTCCCATAATAGGTGCTGCCGCTGGAACGGCTGTAGATGCTGCCGGTCCAGGAATCGTGCGTTTTCGGCTTCATGTTGACGAGCACGCTTTCGCCCCGGCTCGAGGCTTCGGTCAGCGCATAGCCGCACAGCGCGGCGCCGCAGCGTTCGACGCGAACCGTGCCCTTCGCGCCTGGGCTCTCCCATTCGCCGAGCGGCGAATAAGCCGGCTCGTCATCGCTGCGCTGGGCGATCGATGAAGTCTCGTCGGGCCTCGGAGCGACGGCCGTCACCTCCATGCGCGGCGGATCGAGCATGACCGTCTTCGGCGGATCCATGCGCGGCAGCTCAACTCTCGGCGGATTGGGGCTCGGCGCCTCGAGTCTTGGCGGCGGCAAGACAACGGGCTGCGATGTGGCCGCGGCCATGACGGGGGCGGGCGGCGCGGGTGGTGCCACGACGACGGCCGCTGGCGCCGGCCTGACCGGAGCTGCCGGACAAGCCGGTTGCGACGGCGCGACTACGGGCAGCGGAGCAGGTGTCGTATCGGCATCGATCGTCCGCCGGAGGCTGCGATTGGATGAAACCGACACACAGGAAGCAGACCGGCAATTCCGCGGCGCCTCGACATGAAACCGGTGGCCGCCGATCGAGAAGGTGTAGGCACCGGCATGCGCTGAAGACGCCATCGCCACCAAAGCGATCAATGTGCCAAGCGATGTCGCAAGCCGCTTCATCGGTGCCTCCCTCTGTGTCGCCACGAGGTTACGCAGGACGACCCGCCGCTGAATGTGCGCTGCCTCACCCAGCCGGCACGGATCGTTGTGACGTCCATCACAGAAGTCGGGACAGGCCCGGCGTAGGGTCGAACCACGCTTCATCCACCAGCGACACCAGTTCAGACCGGCACAATTTTCAGAGGTTGCCATGAACAAGCTCACCATCGCCGCCACCGCGCTCTTCCTCGCTTCGACCGCCGCCGCGCATGCCGGCAACTCGATTGCGTTCCAGATCGAAGGCCAGCACATCCGCATCGAGACGCCGCGCAACTGCGCCTCGCTCGACTGCGTGACGATCGTTGCGCCGGGCCTGTCGGACAAGCCGATCAAGCTGAACAACATCAATCTCAAGGGCCTCGGCGGCTCCAAGGACGACGACGACGACACCACGCCAGCTCCGTCCACGACGACCGCACAGCCGGCGCCGGCTCCGGTGCAGCAGCAGCCCGTGCAACAGGTGCCGGTGCAGGCGGCCGCGCCTGCTGTCGCCACCCCCGCGGCTCCGACTGTTGCCGCCGCTCCGGCCGCCGGCTACGACAACACCGCGCAGACCGCGCCCGCCGCGGCTCCCGTTGCCGCGCCTGCACCGGTCGCGATTGCGCCCGCTCCGGCTCCGGTGGCCGCCGCGCCGGCGTCGGCCGCCAATACGCCGATCGGCGTCTGGGCGACCGAAGAGAACAAGGGCAATGTCCGCGTCGAACATTGCGGCGCCAATCTCTGCGGTTACGCCATGAAGTCCAACGAGCGCATCCTGATCAACATGAAGCCCGACGGCGCGAAGTGGAGCGGCCGCATCCACGATCCCGACTCCGGCCGCAACTACGACTCCACGATCGCGATGAAGGGCCCGAATGCGATGCGCGTGCAGGGCTGCGCCTTCGGCGGCATGTTCTGCGGCGGCCAGACCTGGAAGCGCGTCAGCTGACATCAACGATGTCATCCTCGACAGGTGCACAATGATCGTCATGCCCGGGCTTGTCCCGCCTGCGCGGCCGAAGCCGCTTCGGCGAGGCGAAGGCCCGGGCATCCACGTTCCCGGTAACGCGCGTTAAGACGTGGATGGCCAGGACAAGCCCGGCCATGACGCAGTAGAGAGGGCCGAGCTCATTCGCTCGTATCGCAGGTCGTTTGAACGTTCGCCCCGTCCATGCGACACATGTTCATCCACCATTCAGCTAACCCCAGCTGATATCGGCCGATCTCGCCTCGCGTTCTCACCGGGACTTCCTCGTGACATCAATGGTGGCTTGGCGCCGCTTCGTCTTTGCGCTTCCGTTGCTGGCGTTGCCGCTGGCCGGCGCGAGCGTGGCGCTCGCATCCGATGCAATCGAGCTTGCGCAGGCCCAGCCCCAGGCGCAGCCAACGCCCGCCCCCTCCCCGACGCCGTCGGCTTCACCTGCGCCCGCCACGGACGCGCAACCCGCCGCCGTCGAGCCCATCGGCAACGTCGCGACCGTGACGGGGATCGCGACCGTGGTCCGCGACAGGAACTCGTATCCGCTGCGCGTGCGCGACGACATCTATCTCAACGACGTCGTGCAGACCTCGTCGAACTCCTCGCTCGGCATCACCTTCAACGACGCCACCACGTTCAACCTCTCCGCCAGCGCGAAGATCACCATCGACAATTACGTCTATGAGGACGGCGGCAAGCAAAATTCGGCGATCTTCGACATCGGCAAGGGCACCGTTGCCTTCGTTGCAGCAGCCGTGGCGAAGACCGGCGACATGAAGATCGCGACGCCGACCGCAACGCTCGGCATCCGCGGCACCACCGGCGTCGTCGACGTTCCCGAAGGCGCGGCGGCCAGTGCTGCGAATAACGTCAACATCAAGCTCTATCCCGACGCCGACGGCCGGGTCGGCCACATCGAGGTCAACGATCGCACCAGCGGCACGCGACTCGGCGCCTTGACGCAGGCCGCAAGCGGTTTTGCGATCCGCCCGGGCGCCGGAGGCACAGGCGGCATGCGCTTTGCCGCCGTGCCGATCACGATCGCTCCGCAGCAGATCACGCGCGACCGCGGCTTCGTCAGCCAGGTGCATCTGGCGCAGACCACGGGCCGGCAGATCGTCACCGAGCAGCGCGACTTCCGCCGTGCCAATCCGACCGCAATCAGCCGCATTCCGCGGCCGACCCAGCCACCGCAGCAGCAGCAATTGCGGCCGGCGACAGCACCCGGTCAGCAGCCGCAGCGGCCGAACGGCCAGCCCGGCCAGAACAACCGTCCGGGCCAGCAGCAGCCGGGCACGCCGGGCCGCCAGGGCGCGCAGTCGCCGCAGCGGCAAGGACAAGGCGGCGCCGTGCAACCGGGTACGCCGCGCGCGGGCCAGGGTCAGCAGCAGCGAGGCCAGCAGCAGCAGGGCCAGCAGCAACCAGGTCAGCAGCAAGGTGCGGGACAGCCGGCAGGTGCGCCGCGTACTGGACAAGGCACGCAGCCCGGCGGCGCGTTGCAGACGCAGCCACAGCGAAACGGACAGACCCCGGCGCAGCCCGGCGGAGTCGTGCCGTCACAGCCGGGCACGGCGCCGCAGCCGCAAACGCCGCGCACCGGATTGCAGCCGGGCCAGCCGCCTGCGGCTCAGCAGCCAGGCGGCATCCAGCGCCAGGGCGGATTCCAGCAGCGCCTCCCCGCCGCGCAACGTCCCGCAGCACCGCGCAGACCGGCGCCCGCTCCGAAGGAGAAGAAAGAGCGGCGGTGAACGGTGCCTCCCCTCACCCTGAGGAGCTTGCGAAGCAAGCATCTCGAAGGGCGAGGCCACAGTCGGGCCGCATGGTTCGAGACGCGCGACGCGCGCTCCTCACCATGAGGGTCGACGTCGAGTGCGCGGCCCTCTCCTCCGTCATTGCGAGCGAAGCGAAGCAATCCAGAATCTTTCCGCGGAGAGACTCTGGATTGCTTCGCTGCGCTCGCAATGACGACTTGGAGGGAACTAAGGCTCCCACAAACTTGCTAGCTCGCGGATGTTTCCAAACTCGCGAGCAAAGCAGCGTAAAGACAACTCACGCTTCGCCGCGCAACCAGGCCTTCACCTTCTGCAACAGGCCATGACGCAGCTCGTCGACTGAGGCGACTTCAGCGGGTGTCAGGGTTTGCAAAGCTGCATCGATGTCGTCGGTTGCTGGCGCCGGCTCGGGCACCGGCGTAGACGCCAGCCCGGCCGCCGCGAGCGCGATCGGACCGACCTGCACCAGGAACGCGCGCTCATATTCGCGCGACAGGCGCGCGAGCGCATCCTCCAGCGTCAGCCAGTCGACCGCCTTGATGTCGTTCATCAGCTTGCGAACGGGACCGCCCTCGGCCTCCATGCGCCAGAAATGCACGACCTTGGAGCGCCCTCCCGACTGGTAGACGAGCGTGCCGAGGAATTCGTGGATGGCCACATCGTGGCCGGTCTCTTCCAGCACCTCGCGGTGCGCGGCTTCCTTCGGCGTCTCGCCGTCGTCGAGCTTGCCCTTGGGCAAAACCCATTCGTTGCGCTTGCGCTGGCGCACGACCGCAACCAGCGGCGGCGCGCCACGCCGCAGCACAATACCACCCGCCGCCATCACCGGCGCCCGCGCCATCACAAGATTCCGTGTCGATCCAATCGGCCCGCCGACGATATAGGCTGCCGACGCGGCGGATTGAAGGCTAGTTCTTCTTCAACAGCGCTTGACCTGCGCGAATGCGGGTGCCCTCGCCGATGCCGTCGCAGAAGTTGAAATCACCGGGCGCCAGGATGATGATGGTGGAGCCGTGCTCGAACCAGCCGAGCTCCTCGCCCTTGGTCACGTTGACGTCGCAGGGGAAATTGACCGGGCCGCGAGTCTGCGCGTTCAGCACCATGTCGAGGAAGTGCAGGCGGATGCTCGCGACCAGGATCGCGGCGACCGGCACCAGCGTCACGGCTTCGCCGGTCGACAAATGCGTGCGGATCACCGCGCGCTCGTTCTTGCAGAACAGGCGCTCGACCCGCTTCAGCGCGATCGGATTGACGTTCCAGACGTCGCCATGGATCAGCGTGACGCGTTCGATATGCGCATCATAGGGCGCATGGAAGCGGTGATACATGCTCGAGGTCAACCGCAGCGTGACGAAGCTTCCGTTGCGGTGCTGATCCACGAGCGCTGAGTCACCGAGCAGGTCGAGCAGCGAATAGGGCGCACCCTTGACCTGGAACAGCTCGGTGTCAACGATCCGGCCATGGGCGCCAACGATGCCGTCCGAGGGGCTGGCGACAATGGAAGGGTCTGGATCGAAGGGCCGCAGCCCCGGCTTGAGCTCCCGGGTGAAGCAGTCGTGCAGGCTCTTGAAGTGGGTCTTGCGCGCCTCCGACAGATCGAGGTCGGAAAACAGCTTCCACAGCGCGATCGAGAAGTCCCGGACCAGGGGATTCTCGATCTTGGAGAACCGGCCCATGAAGCGGGTCAGGGCCGCGCGGGGGATGCGGTTGGTCAACAGGAAGTTGAGGTCTTCCTGCTGGGTGAAAGAGGCGATGAGGGCTTTGACTGTCATGAATCTGTCAGCTCGCAGTATTAGCGCTTGTTGTCATGGAAACGACACTCCCGATTCTCTCATTTTCCGTGGCCGCCGCAGCGTCCGCTGCCGCCGCCTTCCCGAAGCTCAAGGCGCGCATCGCACTCTCCCGCGCCAAGCACCGGTCGCTCGCCGGGCACTCCAAGATGTCGCGCCGGGTGGCCAAGCTGCTCCCGTTCTACGAGTTCGAGGGCGATCAGTATTTCGGCTGCGACGGCGCGCCTGATAACGTGGTGAAGCAGCGCAAGGACGCCTTCTTCCGCCTCGCCGGCCTCTACGCCGAGCGCTACCCCAGGGGCCGCGCGATGACGAAGGAAGCGGCGGAAAAGATCTCCGACCTGCACTTCACCGAAACCTACCGCGTGCCGTTCCAGTTCTCGCGCCTCGTCCGCGAGCATCTGGGCACCTCGACCTTCATGGAATCGTCCAGCGGCGTCACCGTCACGGATGTCGACGGCAACACCTCTTACGACCTCACCGGGTCCTACGGCGTCAACATCTTCGGCAACGACTTCTACAAGGAGTGCATCGAGGGCTCGGAGAAGCGCGCGCATGCACTCGGCCCCGTGCTCGGCCCCTACCATCCCGTCATCCTCGAGAATGTGCAGCGGCTCTGCCAGATCTCGGGCCTCGACGAAGTCTCGTTCCACATGTCCGGCACCGAGGCCGTCATGCAGGCGGTGCGGCTTGCGCGCTACCACACCAAGCGCACGCATCTCGTTCGTTTCGCCGGCGCCTATCACGGCTGGTGGGGCGACGTACAGCCCGGCGTCGGCAATCCGATTCCCGCGCACGAGACCTACACCCTCGCCGAGATGTCCGAGAAGACATTGCACGTGCTGCGCACGCGCAAGGACATCGCCTGCGTGCTGGTCAATCCGTTGCAGGGCCTGCATCCGAACGGCAACGCGCCCGGCGATTCCTCGCTGGTCGATTCCTCCCGCGGCGGAAACTTTGACCGCGCGGCGTATACCGAGTGGCTGAAGAAGCTGCGCGAAGTCTGCACCGAGCGCGGCATCGCGCTGATCTTCGACGAGGTCTTCGTCGGCTTCCGTCTCGCCGCCGGCGGCGCCCAGGAGTACTTTGGCGTCAAGGCCGACATGGTGACCTACGGCAAGAGCCTTGCCGGCGGCCTGCCGGTCGGCGTCGTCTGCGGCAAGAAGGAATTGATGCGCCGCTTCCGCGACGATCGTCCCGCCGACATCTGCTTCGCCCGCGGCACCTTCAACTCGCATCCCTACGTCATGACGGCGATGGACGAGTTCTTGAGCCGGCTTGCCAGCCCGAACTTCCGTGCCATCTACGACGGCCTGGACACGACCTGGAACGGCCGTGCGCAAAAGCTCAACCAGATGATGACCGATGCCAACCTGCCGGTGCGGTTCGCCAACTTCTCGTCGATCTGGACGGTGAAGTACACCACCCCGTCCCGCTACAACTGGATGCTGCAATATTACCTGCGCGCCGAAGGCCTGTCGCTGAGCTGGGTCGGCACCGGACGGCTGATCTTCAGCCTGAACTACACCGACGCCGATTTCACCGAGGTCGCCGAGCGCTTCGTCCGCGCGGCCGAGAAGATGAAGGCCGACGGCTTCTGGTGGCACGACGGCGTGCTCACCAACAAGAATATCAAGCGGCAGATTTTGAAAGAGATGCTGGCCAAGCGTTTTGGGCGCTGAGGCTTTCCCACTCTTAACCCCGAGCACCGCCCTCCCTTCTCCCTCGCCCCGCCCTTGTCCGCCGAAGCCTTGGCGAAGGCGGATGCGGGGCCGCGACGAGCTACGCTCGCGCTGAGAGGGTCGGGGTGAGGGGGAGTCTCCGCGCATGCGGTGAGAGTTGATCAACGATCCACTAGCAGTCCCCCCGCGGAGAGCCCCCCTCACCCGGCTTTGCGCTACGCGCAAATCCGACCTCTCCCCGCAAGCGGGGTGAGGTGAAGAGAGCGCTGGGCTCCGCTGAGTCACTTTAAAGGTATCCCCAAGACGTGGATGCCCGGCACGAGGCCGGGCATGACGCAACCATCAGACATCGGAGTGTTGTGTGAGAACAGCGCGCTCAGGCGTGCTGCTCTTCGAGCGTGGGCTCGGAGATGAGGCCCAGCGTGTGCTCGGGGTTGAGGTGCAGGCCGGGATCCATCAGCTCGCCGCGCATCAAAGCGAGCGGCGCGCTACGATAGAGCATCAGGTCGTGGAAGGGATCGGTCAGGATCTTGGTCATCCAGACCAAGCCGGTCTCGATGTCGCGGATGAAGAACAGGTGGACGGTGCGGAACAACAGACCACCGCCGCCGATCACGAGCCAGATCTTGGCGACCTGCCGCATGAAATCGGTCGCGCTCGCCCAGGGCGTGAACAGGCCGAACAGCGTCGGATCGACAACCAGCACCAGCGGCGACAGCGCCCAGATCGCCATCAGCACCACCTTGCGCTGAAGGTTGTAGCCGACCTTGATGTCCTCCTTGTACTCGTGCGTCGCCTGGTTGATGTGGTCGTAATCGTGCGGCTCGAAGAAGAAGTGACCGGCCTGGCGCGAGGTCATCGACACCAGCCAGCCGACCAGCGCCGAGATCATGGGATCGACGAACAGCCAGACATAGGCGAAGAGAAAGCTCAGCGCGCTGACGAAGTGCAGGCTCTGATTGATGCGGCTGTGGTGATAGTAGCGATGGTCGTCCCAGCGCTGGATCCGCAGCTGCTCGAGATAATTCTTGATCATGCTCTCCCCCAAAATGCTTTCGGGTTCAGGATTTACAGGGATTCGATGTAGGCCGTGTGACATCATCATTTTGTCATGTGACGATGTGCAGCGGCGCGATGACGCACGCGAACGCGTGAGCGGCGGCTTGAGCCGCCGCTCACACAGCCCAACTTAGGCTGCTTTGGCGACGTCGACCTTGCGGAAGCGCACCAGCGAGAAATGGCCGAGCGGCGGAATCAGGCGGCGCTCGGCGAGCTCGATGCCCTTGGCACCGGAGAGCCACTTCGCATAACGCGACCAGGCGAACTCGGCGGTGCGGAAGCCGAGCGGACGCACCACCGGCTGGAGCTTCTGCTCGATGAAGCGGCGCATGCCGGTATCGGCGCTGACGCGGGTGAGGATGATCAGCTCGCCGCCCGGGCGCAGCACGCGGGCGAATTCGTCGAGCGCCACTTCCGGGTTCGGCACGGCGGTGACGACATATTGCGCCATCACGACGTCGAAGGAATTGTCGGGGAATTCGAGCTTCTCGGCGTCCATCACCGCGAGGCCCTCGACATTCTTCAGATTGCCCTCGGTGACGCGCTGGCGCGCCTTGTCGAGCATCGCTTCCGAAATGTCGGTGCCGAAGATGCGCAGATGCGGCGCGTAGAGCGGCAGCGAGATGCCGGTGCCGACGCCGACCTCGAGCACACGGCCCCCGATCTTGTTGGTGGCCGCGATCGCGGCCTGCCGGCCCTTGGCGAACACGCCGCCGAACACGAGATCGTAGACGGGCGCCCAGCGGTCATAGGCCTGCTCAACCGTGCCACGGGTGAGGTCGAGCTGCTGGGTACCGTCAAGGTTCATGATCTTAGCCATCGATGAGGTTCTCGCTGTGGGTCAAACGTTGCAGATCAGCCGCGCACCGGCCGCCGCGCCATGACCGGCGAGGCGCGCAGGATGCGGCTGGGCTGAAGTGAGGTGAGGTTTCCGACGAACTGCCGCGCGCTGTTTTCCCAGGAACGCTCCAGCGCGAAGTTACGGCAGGTCTCGCGCGACATGGTGAGCGCGCGGAGGCACGCGGTACGCAGATCATGGTCGATCGCGCCGATCGGATGATCGGCGATGACGTCCTTGGGGCCCGTCACCGGAAACGCCGCCACCGGCGTGCCGCAGGCGAGCGCCTCGAGTTGCACCACACCGAACGTGTCGGTCAGGCTCGGGAAGACGAAGACATCGGCGGCGGCGAGATGCGCGGTCAGATCCGCGCCCTTCTTCTCGCCGAGGAAGACGGCATCCGGATATTTCTTTTCGAGCGCCGCCTTCTGCGGGCCGTCGCCGACGACGACCTTGGTGCCGGGCAGGTCGAGCGAGAGGAACGCTTCGAGATTCTTCTCCACGGCGACGCGGCCCATGGTCATGAAGATCGGACCCGGCAGGTCGAGCTTGGCCGGACTGTCTGGATGGAACAGCTCGGTGTTGACGCCGCGTGTCCAGAAGCCGAGTCGCTTGAAGCCGCGTTCGGAGAGCTCCTGCCGCAGCGAAGGCGTCGCCACCATGGTCATGGCGGCAGCGTCGTGGAAGTGGCGCAGCACGGCATAGCCGACGGCATCAGGGATACCGGTCCGCACCGAGACGTATTCGGGAAAGCGCGTCGTGTAGGAGGTGGTGAAGGCAAGGCGGTTGCGGCGGCAATAGGCGCGCGCGGCCCAGCCGATCGGCCCCTCGGTCGCGATGTGCAAGGCTTCCGGCGCCGCCTTCTCGATCCGCCGCGCGATCTCCTTGCCGCTCGGCAGCGCGATGCGCAGGCCCGGATAGGTCGGCAGCGGCCAGGACCGAAAGCCGTCCGGGGTGAGGAAGTCGATCTCGACGTCGAGCGCCTTGGCCGCGTTCGCCAGCGAGGTCAGCGTCCGGACCACACCGTTAACCTGCGGATGCCAGGCGTCAGTCGCGATTAATACCCGCATGGGGAAATCCCGAGAGTTTGATGATTCTCGGCTTAGGACCATCAACCACGGATATTTCAGGCGTGTGACGTCACAGAAGTGTCGGCCCGCTGTTTTGTTGGTTAACGGGTCCGCGCCGCCACGAAACCGTCATGAAACAAATCCTTTCCGCCATGAAACCGTTTTCGGTTTTCCGCGCAAAGCTCCCGAAACGTTTTGTCGTTAGTGATTTGGGCAACGGAGCACCGAAACGGTGCCGCGGTGGTCAAGAAACACCGATCAAACAGGGGCGATCAATGATCAATCTGGACACGTTCAAGACGTATTCGCGCGCCGTTGCGCTCAGCGCCATCGCGATCTCCGCAATCGCATTTGCCGGTCCGGCCAAGGCTGCGCCCGTGCAGCTCTTCCCGTTCTTCCAGCCGCTGCCGCCGATGGCCGCGCCGCAGCCTTACCAGCCCTATCAGGCCACGCCTTACCAGGCCGCGCCGTCCGAGGATCAGGACGCGGTCGAGATGCCGGCCCGCTTCCGCCGCCAGACGGTTTCCTACGCGACGCGCGAGGCGCCGGGCACCATCATCATCGATACGCCCAACACCTATCTCTATTACGTGCTCGGCAATGGCCAGGCCGTTCGCTACGGCATCGGCGTCGGCCGCGACGGCTTCACCTGGTCCGGCGTGCAGTCGGTGACCAAGAAGGCCGAGTGGCCGGATTGGACCCCGCCGCCGGAAATGATCGCCCGCCAGCCCTATCTGCCGCGCCACATGGCCGGCGGCCCCGGCAATCCGCTCGGCGCCCGCGCCATGTATCTCGGCGGCACCATCTACCGCATCCACGGCACTAACGCCCCCGACACGATCGGCAAGCACGTCTCGTCCGGTTGCATCCGCCTGACCAACGACGACGTCACCGACCTCTACTCCCGCGTCAACGTCGGCACCAAGGTGATCGTGCTGCCGATGACCGAACGCCGCGCGGACCTCGGCGCCGCGACGCGCTAACGCGACAGGACATTGTGACGCAAACGGCCCCGGAACCCACCGGGGCCGTTTTCGTTTGCATCATGCTCTCCGGGCGGCCTCGCCTGGAGAAGCACTGTTCGGAGGCGCGGATGCGATCACACCTGCAAATGTCGCTAGGTCCATGGCTGCGCTCGATCGCAGGTGCCGGCGCATTGACGCTGCTCCTGTCTGCGCCCTCGTCGCTCGCCCAGCAGCCGGCGAACGACGAGGCGGCCCAGCAGGCCTTCAACAATTCCTGTCGCACCTGCCACTCGGTGAAGGATGGCGACAATCGCCTCGGTCCCAATCTCAACAAGGTCGTGGGACGCAAGGCGGGCTCGCTGCCGAACTACAACTACTCCCCGTCGATGAAGGACGCCGGCTTCGTCTGGGATCCGGACAAGCTGACCCGCTTCATGGTCAAGCCGGACGAGGTCGTGTCCGGCAACAAGATGCAGCCCTATGGCGGCGTCTCCGCGGAGGACGCGGCCAAGGTGGTCGCGTATCTGCAGGCGGTGGGCGGGCAATAAGATTGCGGAGGCGCTACGTGCCGGTCGGCTCATACCGTCGCTCCACATGGAACGATTTCGCGGTAATGAGCCAAGTGCCCTCGATGCAGTGATACGCCAGATAATCAACGTACTGGCGCACATCGATCCGAACGCGAACCTTCACCAGTGCCTGCGCTGACGACGCCAGATCGATCAGCAATATCTCCTGAAGGCGCGGGGCATTCTTGGATTTGGGCGACGGGGTCGAAGCCAGCATCGCTCTCTAGTCGCCAACGGGCAGGATCCGCAATTCAGCGTCGCGAAATCCGTGGAGTTGCGCAGTCGGCGCAAAGACGCGGTCGAACTGCGAAGCATCGCTGTCGTACATCAGCGTGAAGTAACGTTCGACGGCCTCCAGCAGAGGCGCAAGGTTCGGGCTCTCGGTCATGGCTCACTCCATCAGCAGCAAAGTCGGAGCAATCCATCTCACGGAAAGCCAAGGCATGTCCTTGCGAACTGGGCTAGTCTCGGCGGCTCGGGCGCAATATTGCGCCCTTCTCGATCCCACAGGATGCGGTTCATGCCAAAATGCGAACTAGATGCGATCGACCGGCGCATCGTCACCGAACTCCAGGCCAACGCACGACTGAGCAACATCGAACTGGCGGACAAGATCGGATTGTCGCCATCACCCTGCCTGCGACGAGTGCGGCGGCTGGAGCGGGACGGCTATATCGACGGCTACCGGGCCTCCTTGCGGCGTGGCCGCCTCGGGCTCGGCTTCTCGGCCTTCCTCGGCGTCAAGATCAACGGCCATGCCAACGACCAGGCGCTGGGCTTCGAACGGACCGTTGTGGCGATGCCCGAGGTCGTTGCCTGCCACCTCGTCTCCGGCGAAGCCGACTATCTCCTCGAAATCGTCGTGCCCGAGCTCGAGGACTACCAGCGCTTCCTCGTCGACAAGCTGCTCAACCTGCCCATCGTGCGGGAGGTTCGCAGCAGCATTGCGATCCAGACGCTGAAGGCCGGCGCGCCGCTACCGCTGGCACATCTCTTATAGCCATGATCAGACTGCTCACGCCCGCCGACGCGGCTCTCTACCGTGCGATCAGGCTGGAAGCGCTCGTAACGCATCCCGAAGCTTTTGGCAGCACGTTCGCACGCGAGCAGGAAAAGCCCCTCACCTGGTTCGAGGCGCGCCTTGCAGCGTCGGACGTTTTCGGCGCCTTCGTCGCGCACGAGCTCGTCGGCGTTGCCGGCTTCCATCGGCAGGACGGCGCGAAGACCGAGCACAAGGCTCTTCTCTGGGGCATGTATGTGCGGCCCCATGCGCGAAAATCCGGCGCGGCGCGGCGCCTTGTCGACGCGGTCGTGGCACATGCCACAGGGCAAGTTGAACAGCTTCAGCTGGCCGTCGTCAGCGAGAACGCCGCCGCCATCCGCCTCTACACCGCTGCCGGCTTTGTCGAATACGGCCGTGAGGTGAAAGCACTGAAGCACGCCGACCGATACTACGACGAAATCCTGATGGCATTGTTCCTCAACGACAGCGGTCAATGACTGACGCCATCCGTATCTCGCCGGATGGCGCCCCGCCGCTCCGAAACCAGCCTCAGCCAGGCCGCCGAATGAAACGCGCTCATCAGCAGATACATCGGCACCATCCCACTCAGCACGGAGCCGTACCCGGCGGCACACAGCATGTCCGCCGGGCCGCCGAGCACGGCCGTCAACACGGCCATGATCGCGAAGGTCGGCGTTGCCGCCAGAGCCAGCCATCTGGCGAGGTGGCGTGCGGCCACCACGCCATCGCGGCTCGCGCCGGTGGCCACGTTGGCGGGACTAGTCACGGCCTTCCGCGGCCTCCTCGCGAAAAGCCTTCTCGCCGGCCGTCGAGATCTCCACCCATTTCTTGTCGGGCGCAGCGCCTTCCGCGTAGCTGTCGTGCCAGTTCCACCATTTGTAGGTTGGCGTCTGCGGATAGCCCTTTGGCGAGTCCTCCCAGACCTCCTGCCGGCCGAGCGGCGTGATGTCGAGATAGTTCCAGGTGCCGCCCATCTGCTCGTCGCCGCGGCTCTTGACGAAATAGGTGCGGAAGATGCGGTCGCCGTCGCGGTAGAACACGTTGGTGCCGTGCCATTCGTCCACGCCGAAATCGGCGTCGAAACTGTCGGTGACGGTGACCCAGGGCATGGTCCAGCCCATCCGCTGCTTCAGCCTGATGATGTCGGCCTGGGGCGCGCGCGAGGCGAACACGAGCGTGGTGTCGCGGGCGTTCAGATGCGAGACATGGGCGACCTGGTCGGCCACCATGGAGCAGCCCCGGCAGGCTTGATCGGGCCAGCCGAGCACGCCCGGCTCGAAGAAGGCCCGGTAGACGATCAGCTGCCGCCGGCCCTGGAACAGATCCACCAGACTGATCTTGCCGCCGGGCCCCTCGAACGCATAGGTTTTGGTGATTTCCATCCACGGCATGCGCCGGCGCTCGGCGGCGAGGGCGTCGCGGGCACGGGTATGCGTCTTTTCCTTCACGAGCAGTTGCTGACGGGCGGCCTCCCAGTCCTGCGGCGACACCACCGGCGGTGTTTGCATGGCGGCCTGTCCGTTAGTTCCTGCGTTGTCTACTGATGTCATCATGGCTCTCCATTCCTCTTGTCCGGGCGGTCCTTCCGCGTCGCGCTATGACGGACGCGGAACCGCTCGACCCTCGCCGCACATTGTCGGTCGTCAACGATTTCTGGCACCAAGCGGTTGCGCGGTGGGAGTAACAAGTGTGGCGGGATTTGAATGGACTCGCTGATCACGGCCGCCGCGCGCGCGTTAGAGGCCGGCGATCCGCTCGGCGCGCTGAACCGCGTTGCGCTGCGCAACGATGCACCGTCGCTGGCGCTACGCGGCATCGCGATGGCGCAGCTCGGCGATCTCGCGAAAGCGAAGACGCTGCTGCGGAGTGCCGCGCGCGCGTTCGGTCCAAGAGAGGCGGTGGCGCGCGCGAGATGCGTGGTGGCCGAAGCCGAGATCGCGCTCGTCTCGCGCGACCTGAGCTGGCCGGTGAAAACGCTCGCGGCGGCCCGCGCGACGCTCGAACAGCACGGCGATCTCGCCAATGCAGCCCATGCGGGCCACATCGAGGCGCGCCGCCTCCTCCTCGTCGGGCAGCTCGACGAAGCCGAGCGCACGCTGGCCGAGCTCAGCCCCTCCCCGCTCCCGCCTGCATCGCAAGTCGTCCGCGAGCTCGTGGTCGCCGGCATCGCCATCAGACGATTGAGAGCGAAAGATGCGCGCGCCGCGCTCAACCGCGCGGCTCTCGCAGCGCGGCAGGCGAAGATCCCGGCGCTCGTGGCCGAGGTCGACAGCGCGAACCTGATCCTCGACACGCCGGCGGCGCGCCTGATCGCGCGCGGCAGCGAACACCCGTTGTTGCTCGGCGAGGTCGAGAGACTGGCGACCTCGACGGCGCTCGTCGTGGACACCTTTCATCATGCCCTGCGCAGGCAAGGCCGCGTCGTATCGCTCGGAACGCGGCCGGTGCTATTCGCGCTCGCCCGCCTCCTGGCGCAGGCATGGCCTGCCGACGTCTCGCGAGAGGCGCTGATATCAGGCGCGTTCCGGGCGAAGCACGCCGATGAATCGCATCGCGCGCGGTTGCGCGTCGAGATCGGGCGCCTCCGCACCCAGCTCAAGCCGCTGGCCGACATCAGCGCGACGAAGCAAGGCTTCGTGCTGGCGCCGCGCAAGACGCGCGACGTGCTCGTGCTGGCACGTCCCGTCGAGGAGAAGCACGCCGCGGTGCTCGCCTTCCTCTCCGACGGCGAGCCCTGGTCGAGCTCGGCGCTCGCGCTGGCGCTGGGGACGAGCGCGCGCACGGTGCAGCGGGCCCTCGAAGAGCTGGCGCGATCGAACAAGGTGCAATCGTTCGGACTCGGCCGGGCACGGCGCTGGATGACCCCGCCCGTCCCGGGTTTCCCGACAGGCTTGTTACTCCCCGGACCGCTCCTGAAGGCGTAAATTGGATCACATCACAGGGATCAAGCACATGAAGCGTTCAGCCGCCGAGATCGTCAGGGAGTACGGACCTTTTGCGGGTGTCGAGGCCGTGCATGGCGTCACCTATGACGGCACCCATGTCTGGTTCGCATCCGGCGACAAGCTGAATGCGGTCGATCCGGCCAACGGCAGGATCGCACGCTCCATCGACGTCGCCGCGCATGCGGGGACGGCGTTTGATGGCCGGCACCTGTTCCAGATCGCCGAGGATCGCATCCAGAAGATCGACGCTGCCACCGGCAAGGTGATCAGCACGATTCCGGCCCCGGGCGGCGGCGGCGATTCCGGATTGGCCTGGGCGGAGGGCTCGCTGTGGGTCGGTCAGTATCGCGAGCGCAAGATCCATCAGGTCGATCCGGAGACGGGAAAGATCCTCCGCACCATCGAAAGCAAGCGCTTCGTGACCGGCGTCACCTGGGTTGACGGCGAGCTCTGGCATGGCACCTGGGAGGGCGAGGAAAGCGATTTGCGGCGGATCGATCCCGAGACCGGCAAGGTGCTGGAGCAGCTCGACCTGCCCGCCGGGACGATGGTGTCAGGATTGGAGTCCGACGGCGGCGACCGCTTCTTTTGCGGCGGTGGCGATCGCGGCAATGTGAGGGCGGTTCGCCGCCCGAGGCGCAGCTAGGTGCGCGATGACGGATGCGCGGCACCGATGCTGCCGCAACCGTTAATCTGTTCGCCCCAATTCCACCCCACCGGTGCGCTCTAGCGCCCCCCTCGCCTGCCCTGTAGACTTCCGGCCCTGGGCGGCTTGGGGGATTGATGCGACTGACGCTGAACTTGAAGACTATCCTGATCGCCGTGGCGGTGCTCGCGGCGTCGTTTTTCGTCAGCCTGAAGGCGATGGACTGGCTGTCGCCGCGCGCGGCGACGACTGCGCCGCCGGTCGCACAATTGCCACCGCTGCCGCCGGTCGCGAAGAGCTCGATCGTGGTGGCGCCGGTGGCGATCGCGATATCGGCGATCCGCGAACAGGCCGAGAAAGCCGCGCCGCGCAATTTCGCCGGCAAGGCCGATAATCCAATCTCGCAGATCCTGGAGAATGCCGACATCGGCTGGTCCGCCGTGCGCGGGCCGATGGCGGCTGCCGGCGACAAGGACGTGCTGACGATCTCGACGCCGCTCAACGGCAAGCTCAACGTGACGGGCTCGCTGTCGTCGAAAGCCACCGGCGCGCTTGGCGACGCGCTGGGCAGCGTGCTCGGCGGCGACGCAGCGAAACGGATCGGCGCGGTCAACATCAAGAATTTGAACGCCAGCGCCGAGATCAAGGGCAACGTGGTCGTCACCTCGCGCCCGAAGCTCGCGGCCAACTGGCATCTCGAGCCAAATCTCGGCGCCCAGGTCAATCTCGGCGACACCAACCTCAACGTCTCCGGCGCCAAGGTCAACGTGCCGGCGCAGGTGAAGCCGCTGATCGACAAGAATGTCGGCGAGCAGATCAACATCGTCTCCGAGCGCATCCGCAACGATCCCTCGCTGCGCGACAATGCGAAGCTGCAATGGGCCAAGGCCTGCCGCTCGATCCCGCTGCAGGGCTCGGGCTCCTCGGCCGCGCTGCCGCCGCTCTGGCTCGAGATGAAACCGACCCGTGCCATCGCGGCGCAGCCGCGCGTCGACGCGCAGAACGTGACGCTGCTGCTCGGTCTCGAGCTCGAGACGCGCGTGACCTCGACGTCGACCAAACCGGACTGTCCCTTCCCCGACAAGATCTCGATCGTGCCGCCGACCGGCACCGGCGTGAACATCGGCGTGCCGATCGACGTGCCCTTCACCGAGATCAACAAGCTGATCGCGGCGCAGATGGTCGGCCACACCTATCCCGAGGACGGCTCCGGCCCGGTCGACGTCACCGTGAAAGGCGTCAACGTGGTCCCGTCGGGCGATCGTCTCCTGATCTCGCTGCTGGTGCGTGCTAAGGAGAAGAAGAGCTGGCTCGGTCTCGGCGCCGAAGCGACCGTACACATCTGGGGCCGGCCGATGCTCGACCAGGCGCAGCAGACGCTGCGGCTCGCCGACATCCAGCTCGCGGTGGAGTCCGAGGCCGCCTTCGGCCTGCTCGGCGCGGCCGCGCGCGCGGTGGTGCCGCAGATGCAGCAGGCCTTGGTGCAGAAAGCGACGCTCGATCTGAAGCCGATCGCCGCCAATGCGCGCGAGAAGATCGCGGCCGCGATCGCCGACTACCAGAAGAGCGAGGATGGCCTCAAGGTCGACGCCAAGATCGACAGCCTGACCCTCGCCGACATCGCCTTCGATTCCAAGACGCTGCGCATCGTCGCGGAAGCCGGCGGCTCGCTGAACGTCTACGTGACGAAGCTGTCGGGGATGTAGTGCGTCTTCACGCGCCGGACCCGCGCGCGTCGCTTGCGCCGCTGGCATTCTCGTCGGAGGATGCTAAGCTGTTTCCCGCAACCTCGAACGAGGTGCTGACAGCACTGCAGGGGACAACGCGAGGACAACATGGAAGCCGGCATGGTCACGCCTGCGCCGGCGCTGGTGCGCTTTTCCGGCATTCAGAAGACCTACGATGGCGAGCACCTCGTGGTGAAGAACCTCGATCTCGAAATCAGGAAGGGTGAGTTCGTCACCCTGCTCGGCCCGTCGGGCTCGGGCAAGACGACAACGCTGATGATGCTGGCCGGCTTCGAGGTTCCAACCCATGGCGAAATCTACCTCGCGGAACGGCCGATCAAGAACGTGCCGCCGCATAAGCGCGACATCGGCATGGTGTTCCAGAACTATGCCTTGTTCCCGCACCTGACGATCGCGGAGAATATTGCCTTCCCGCTATCCGTTCGCAACACGGCCAAGGCCGAGGCGCAGGAGCGCGTCAACGCGGCGTTGCGCATGATCAAGATGGAAACCCTGGCGCACCGGCGGCCCGGGCAGCTGTCCGGCGGTCAGCAGCAGCGCGTGGCGCTGGCCCGCGCGCTGGTTTTCAATCCGCAGCTCGTACTGATGGATGAACCCCTTGGCGCCCTCGACAAGCGCCTGCGGGAGCAGATGCAACTGGAAATCAAGCAGCTGCACGAGACGATGGGCATCACCGTCGTCTACGTCACCCACGATCAGAGCGAAGCGCTCACCATGTCGGATCGCATCGCCGTGTTCAACGACGGCATCGTGCAGCAGATCGACCGGCCCGACGCGCTGTATGAGCATCCGGTGAACAGCTTCGTCGCTCACTTCATCGGTGAGAACAACGTGCTGTCCGGCACCGTCGAGACGGTCGAGAAGGAATATTGCCGCGTCACGCTGGCTGGTGGCGGCGCCGTGACCGCACGGGCGGTCAATGTATCGGGCGCGGGCGCGTCGACCTCCCTGTCAGTGCGGCCGGAGCGGATCGCCATCATCCCGGACGGCACCTCCAGCGAGGGACCGAACCGACTGCCGGCCAAGGTGCAGAACACCATCTATCTCGGCGACCACGCGCTTGCCGTGCTCGATGTCGCCGGCAACGGGGAGTTCATGGTCAAGCTTCAGCCGGGGACGCATGACGGATTGAGACATGGCAATCTAAGATCTGGTGAAAGCGTATTCATCACCTTCCGTCCCGAGGACTGCCTGGCCCTCGATCCCGTCTGATCCGGACCGGCATCGATCAAGCTCAACGCAACGCAGATGAAGAAGGAACAAGGACCATGCTGAAGCGCAAGACTGGCAAGATTGCTCTGGGGTTCGCCGTGGCGTTCAGCGCCAGCGCCGCGCTGGCCACGGTCGCGCAGGCGCGTGACCTCACCGTCGTGTCGTGGGGCGGCGCCTATCAGGATGCCCAGAAGAAGGTCTATTTCGAGCCGTTCAAGAAAGCAGCCGGCGTCGCGATGAACGACGAGTCCTGGGACGGCGGCGTCGGCGTGTTGCGCGCCAAGGTGCAGGGTGGTGCCGCCACCTGGGACCTCGTCCAGGTCGAGAGCGACGAACTCGCGGTCGGCTGCGAGGAAGGCCTGTTCGAGAAGATGGATTATTCCAAAATCGGCGGCGAGGCCGCCTATATCCCGCCGTCGGTCAATCCCTGCGGCGTCGGCGCCATCCTCTACGATTTCGTTCTCGGCTACGACAAGGACAAGCTGAAGGACGCCCCCAACGGCTGGGCCGACTTCTTCGACACCAAAAAGATTCCGGGCAAGCGCGCCTTGCGTCAGGGCCCGAAGACCACGCTGGAGATCGCCCTCATGGCCGACGGCGTCGCACCGAAGGACGTCTACAAGGTGCTGGCGACCGACGAGGGCGTCGAGCGCGCGTTCAAGAAGCTGGACACCATCAAGGGCGACATCGTCTGGTGGAAGGCCGGCGCCCAGCCGCCGCAATTGCTCGCCTCCGGCGAGGTGGCGATGACCTCGGTCTACAATGGCCGCATCGACACCGCGAACAAGAACGACAAGAAGAATTTTGGCATCGTATGGGACGGAGCGCTCTTCACCCTCGACAGCTGGGTCATCCTGAAGGGTAGCCCGAACAAGGACGCGGCCTACAAGTTCCTGGACTTCGCAGGCAAGGCGGAGAACCAGTCAAAACTGTCGCAGAACATCGCCTATGGCACCTCGAACAAGGACGCAGCCGCCCTGCTCGCGCCCGCCGTTCTCAAGGACCTGCCGACAGCGCCTGACAACATCAAGAACGCGGTCGAGATCAACGTTGGCTTCTGGCTCGAGAACATCGACCGCCTGACCGAGCGCTTCAACAAATGGGCCGCGAAATAACGCGCCCCGCAAGATTCGATCCAAGGCTCGATCCAAGGCTCGACCAATGACGGATGCGCGCTTGACCGGCGCCAATGCGTTGACCGAGGTGCCGCTCAAGCGCCGATTGAGGCGTGCGGAGCGGACACGTCAGGTCAGGGCATTGGCGCTGGTGCTGCCGCTTCTCGTCTTCCTGCTCTTCACCTTCGCAGGCCCGATCGCCGGCATGCTGTGGCGCGCGGTCGATGACCGCGAGGTGCGTCAGGTTCTGCCGCAAACCATCGCTGCTCTCGCCGACTGGGACGGCAAGGACCTGCCGGATGAAAAGGCCTTTGCAGCGCTGGCAAGCGACATCCTGGCGGCGCGCGCTTCCGGCATCATCGCCATCGCGGCCAAGCGGCTCAATTACGCCCTGAACGGTTTTCGTACGATCCTGACCAGCACGGCACGTAATCTGAAGGCGCAGCCGGAGCCCGGCACCGCCAGGGAGACACTGGGCAAGATCAACCCGGCCTGGCGCGAACGGGCCACCTGGACGACGATCAAGGATGCCGGTGGCCCGGTGACCGGATTCTATCTGCTGGCGGCGCTCGACCTGACGCGGAACGTCGATGGTGCGATCGTCGCGGCCGCATCAGACCAGGCGATCTACCGCAACGTCTTCGCCCGCACCTTCCTCATCAGCTTCAGCGTCACGGTACTCTGCCTGATCCTCGGCTTCCCGGTCGCTTACCTACTGGCAACGCTGCCGCCGGGCCGGTCGAACCTGCTGATGATCTTCGTCCTGCTGCCGTTCTGGACGTCGCTTCTGGTCCGCACCTGCGCCTGGATCGTCTTGTTGCAGAGCAAGGGCGTCGTGAACGACAGCCTGCACTGGCTTGGCATCATCGACGAGCCGTTGCGGCTGATCTACAACCGCTTCGGTGTCTGCGTGGCCATGACCCACGTTCTCCTGCCGTTCATGATCCTGCCGCTGTACAGCAGCATGAAAGCGATCTCGCCTGCGTACATGCGTGCCGCCGCCTCGCTCGGCGCGCCACCGACCACTGCCTTCCTGCGGATCTACCTGCCTCAGACCCTGCCCGGCATCGGCGCGGGAAGCCTGCTCGTCTTCATCCTGGCGCTCGGCTACTACATCACGCCGGCCCTCGTCGGCGGCGCCGCCGATCAGATGATCAGCTACTTCATCGCGCTCTACACGACCGAGACGGCCAATTGGGGCCTTGCTTCGGCGTTGGGTGCGGTGCTGCTGCTGGCCACTCTTCTGCTCGCTCTCGTCTACGGCAAGCTGGTGCAGGGACAGCAAGTCACGGGAGGGATGAAGAATTGAGCGATCATTCTTCCCTCCGCACGCCCAGCCAGCGCATCGCGTGGACCGCGACCATCATCATCTCCACGCTGGTGTTCATCTTCCTGATCGCGCCGATCCTTGCGATCATGCCGCTGTCCTTCAGCTCGGGCTCGTACCTCACCTATCCGCTGCCGGGCCTCTCCTTGCGCTGGTACGACGACTTCATCAATTCGCCGCGCTGGATGAATTCGCTGAAGAACAGCATGATCATCGGCGTCGCCTCAACCCTGCTGTCGATGGTGCTTGGCACGCTGGCCGCGCTGGGGCTGGCGCAGTGGAAGAGCCGGTTCAAACCGCTCGTGCTGGCTTTCGTGCTGTCGCCGGTCGTCGTGCCCGGCGTCATCACCGCGGTCGGCCTGTATTTCTTCTTCGCGCCGATCGGACTGACCGGCAGTTATCTCGGCCTGATCCTGGCCCACACCGCGCTGGCGACGCCCTTTGTGGTGATCACGGTCGGCGCGACGCTGCAAAGCTTCGACACCAATCTGGCACGCGCCGCCGCCTCGCTCGGCGCCTCGCCGCTTTATGCGTTCCGCCGCGTGATCCTGCCGCTGATCCTGCCCGGCCTGGCGTCAGGTGCGCTGTTCGCCTTCGCGACCAGCTTCGACGAGGTGGTGATCGTGCTGTTCATGGCAGGTCCGGAGCAGCGCACCCTGCCGCGCGAGATGTTCAGCGGCATCCGCGAGAACATCAGTCCGACCATCACGGCAGCGGCGGTGGTTTTGACCACAGTGTCGGTCATCCTCCTCGCCACCCTGGAAGGCCTGCGCCGTCGCAACGAACGGCTCAAGGGCAGCGGCGCGTGACAGGCGTGCCAGTCCTTCAGACTTGGGACCCGGGCAACCTGCCGTTGACGGGCAGGATGGGAATTATCATGTCGAGTATCGCGACATTACCGATTTGTTCGCAACATTTACGCCATGAGCAAGCGAGACCTTGGTGACGTTCCCTGCCAACGACTTCGGACCAACAGCAGCGAATGAAGTCTGTTCATCGGCCCAACGCGGAAGTCCTGCGACGTCCGCGTTCGCGCCGCGATTAGAGGCATAGCGGACTTCACTGCGTCCCCGATTTATGAGTACACGCCCTAGCACTACTTTGGCAGAATGTGTTTGCGCCCCTGTTTTTCAAGGATTTGCTTTCGGCAATATGGGCACTGCTGAGACGGCGGCCGAAGGATGAGATCGACGATGGCGTGACGTACGGCGGGCATGGTTGGCTGGGGCGGAGGC
>NZ_JBFRFR010000024.1:0-111092 GCF_052114925.1 Bradyrhizobium sp. 2TAF36
GGATGAGGGGATGAGGGGTATGCGTCCGCAAATTCAGAAAAAGCGGGCTCGCGGAAAGATACCCCTCACCCGTCTCGCCGCTCCGCCGCGAGCCACCCTCTCCCACAAGGGGAGAGGGGAAGACAGCGCAATCGGCTCCACTAAGCCTGCAATTCTGCCCTGCGCCGCCCCGCCCCGGTTGAGCTACCCCAAAACTATCTCTAGTCTGGTCCCAACCAAGAACCAGGAGACGCGCCCCATGTCCGCTTCGCGCGACGACGAATTCGGCTTTGCGCCCGACTATGACTCCCCCGTCCCCTATATGCAGCGCACGCGCGAATATTACACCGCGATCGGCTACACCACGCCATATCGCTGGGCGCATTACACCGAGGCGCCGTTCCAGCCGCTGAAAAAACCGCTGGCGCAATCGCGCGTGACGATCATCACCACGGCCGCGCCTTACGATCCCACCAAGGGCGACCAGGGCCCGGGCGCGGCGTATAATGGCGGGGCGAAATTCTACCAGGTCTATGACGGCRACACCTMGAAGCAGCACGATCTGCGCATCTCGCACATCGGCTACGACCGCAAGCACACCACGGCGACCGACAACGGCACCTGGTTTCCGTTGCCGCAGCTCTTGAAGGCATCTGCCGCAGGCCGCATCGGCGAGGTGAGCCAGCGTTTCTTCGGCGCGCCGACCAACCGGAGCCATCGCGTCACGCTCGACACCGACGCGCCGGAAATCCTGGCGCGCTGCCTCGCTGACAAGGTCGATGTCGCCGTGCTGGTGCCGAACTGCCCGGTCTGCCATCAGACCACCGCACTGGTGGCGCGGCATCTCGAGGCCAACGGCATTCCGACCGTGGTGATGGGCTGCGCCAAGGACATCATCGAGCATGCCGCCGTGCCGCGCTTCTTGTTCTCGGACTTCCCGCTCGGCAATTCGGCGGGCAAGCCGCACGACGTCGCCTCGCAGGCGCAAACACTCGAGCTCGCGCTGACGCTGCTGGAAAGCGCGAGCGGGCCGCAGACCACGATGCAGTCGCCGCTGCGCTGGAGCGAGGACGCGTCCTGGAAGCTCGACTACAACAATGTCGCGCAGCTCTCGCCCGAAGAGCTGGCGCGCCGCCGCGCCGAATTCGACAAGCAGAAGGAGATCGCGCGCGGCAACCGCGCCGCCTGACGTCCTCCGACAACAACAAACAATGGGGAGAGCGACGTGACGCGACCGTTCGAGGGCGTGAAGATTCTCGACTTCACGCAAGTGCTGGCCGGCCCCTATGCGAGCTACCAGCTCGCGCTGCTGGGGGCAGATGTCATCAAGGTCGAGCGGCGCGAGGGCGAGGACATGCGCCGCACGCCGCTCAGCCGCGAATGGGCCGAGCGCGGACTGGCGCCGGCGTTCCAGGCCATCAACGGCAACAAGCGCAGCCTGACGCTCGATTTGCAAAAGCCCGATGCGATCGCGATCGTGAAGAAGCTCGTGATGCAAGTCGACGTCGTCATGGAGAACTTTCGCCCGGGCGTGATGGACAAGCTCGGGATCGGCTATGAGGCGCTGTCGGCGATCAATCCAAAACTGATCTATTGCGCCGTGTCCGGCTTCGGCCAGACCGGCCCGGACCGCCTGCGGCCCGGCTATGACGGCAAGATGCAGGCGCTGTCGGGCATCATGGCGATCACGGGCCATCCCGAGACGGGGCCGACGCGCGCGGGCTTTGCGGTGTGCGACGTGCTCTCGGGCGCCACGGCCGCATTCGGCGTGTCGAGCGCGCTGTATCAGCGCGACCGCACCGGCAAGGGACAGCTCATTGACGTCTCGATGCTGGAGGCAACGATGGCGTTTCTCTCGGGGCAGATCGCGGACTGGTCGGTCGCCGGCCATCGCCAGCAGCTGTCGGGTAACCAGGCGGTGAGCCGTCGGACCACGGCAAATCTGTTCAAATGCGGCGACGGCCACATCCTGCTCGCCGTCAACAACGAGAAGCAGTACCGCGCGCTGATGTCCGCGCTCGGCCGCGAGGACACGCTGTCGGACCCGCGCTTCACCGACTGGTTCGCGCGCAACGAGAACGAGAGCGCATTGCGCGCCATCATCGAGGAGGCGCTGGCGGCCAGGCCTGCGCGCGAGTGGGAGACAATCCTGGAAGATGCCGGCGCGCCCTGCGCCAGCATCTGGAAGGTCGAGGAGGTCATCGATCATCCGCAAATCCAGGCCCGCGGCGCGATCCAGGAGCTGGATACGCCCTACGGCCGCCTGCGCTTTGCYGGCAGCGGCTTCAAGCTCGCCCATGGCGGCGGCCGGCTGGACCGGATGGCGCCGGAATTGGGTGCGGATACGGATGCTGTGCTGGGCGAGCTGGGATTTGATGCAGCGGAGATCGCGGCGCTCAGGGCAAAAGAGATCGTGTAGATCGCGTAGGGTGGGCAAAGGCGCAACGCGCCGTGCCCACCGTCTATCCACTTGCTTGAAACACGATGGTGGGCACGCTTCGCTTTGCCCACCCTACGGCACCGCCGCCTAGAACAACGACCCCTGCCCGTCATCTGACGAGCTAGCAGCAACCTTCCGCGCGACCTTCTTCGGCTTCGCAGCCTCTGCCTCTGCCTCGGCCTCCATCTCCTCCGCGCTGATCGGCAACACGAGCTGATCGTCGTCATTGGCGACGCGGTTGACGCGGGTGGAGACCGGGTGCCAGGCGAATTCACCGATGCGCGGGGTGGACATCAGCGGCAACACCGCATCGACATCGTCGCCGCGGCTGTCGAGCCAGCGCTCGAAATCGCGCGGGCTGATGGTGACGGGCACGCGGTCATGCAGCGCGGCGAGATCCTCGCCCGCCGCCGCCGTGACGATCGCGACGGTGTCGAGCTCCTCACCGTTCGGCCCGACCCAGGTCTCGAATACCGCAGCGAAGCCGAGCGGCTCGCCATCGGCGCGGTGGATGAAGAAGGGTTGCTTGCGGCCGCCCTCCGTCTTCCATTCATAATAGCCGTCGGCGGGAATCAGGCCGCGGCGCCTCCGAATCGCGTTCTTGAAGGCGGGCTTTTCCAGCACCGTCTCGGAGCGCGCGTTGATCAGGAGCGTAAATCCCTTGGGATCCTTGACCCAGCTGGGCAACAATCCCCAGCGCATCAAGCGGAAATGGCGCGCGCCGTTCTCGAGCAGCACGACTGGAATCGGTTGTGTCGGCGCGACGTTGTACCGTGACGGGAAATTCGGCTGCTCGATGTAGCCGAACAGTTGCCGTAAAGCCGCGGGGGCCGAAGTTATGACGAAGCGTCCACACATCCTTGGCGATCTATATAGGGTCCGTTCAGGTCGTTTTAACCCCGAACGCTAACACTGCGGCAGATGAGCTCAAAGGCCTCCCAACCCGCGCGGACGCATGTACAGACGGGCCCCGAGGCCGCCGCCTGGGCCGAGCGGCTGCGCGTGGCCAACATCAACCCGCGAACCGGGCTTGCCACCGACTATCTCAACCATTTCAATGAAGCCGTGATGCTGCTGGAAATGGTCCCGGACATGCCGGAATGCGCCGAAGATTTTTTGACCTGGTCGCCGCTGTCCTATGCCGAGCATTTCACCGCGTCGAATTTCAAGGCACGGGATCTGGCCATCGAAGCCTATGAGAAGGCCGATCCGAACGTGCGCGCCCAGTTCGACCACATCACTGATACCATGACCTCGATCCTGACAGCGGTCGGCTCGGCCATGCGCGAGGTCGAGAAGGATACGACCCGCGTCCGCCTCGCCGAGCAGGCCACGCTCTGGGTCAAGCCGCTGATCGCGGCCTGCGGCGGCATCATCAATGGCGGCGCGGAAGCCGACGTCGACACCATCATGGCGAATTGAGCCAAGGGCTGTTGAAGGGTCGTTGAAGATATGCCTGCGGTCATCCAGCCCACCCACCCCCAGATCGCGGTCAGCGCCGCCATCTTCCGCGACGGCAAGGTGCTTCTGACCCGCCGCGCCCGCTCGCCCGCCAAGGGGTTCTATTCGCTGCCCGGCGGCCGGGTCGAGTTCGGCGAATCGCTGCACCAGGCGCTGGCGCGCGAGGTCGACGAGGAGACCGGGCTCGCCATCGAAATCATCGGCCTCGCCGGCTGGCGCGAGGTGCTGCCGACCGCCCCCGGCGCCGGCCATTACCTGATCATGTCCTTTGCCGCCCGCTGGGTGGCCAAGGAGCCGGCTCTCAACGACGAGCTCGACGATTACCGCTGGATCGCCCCCGGCGCCCTGGCGAGCCTCGGCGACCTCAAGCTGACCGGGGGGCTGGAGGAGGTCATCCTGTCGGCCGCCCGGCTGATCGGGCCCTGACTGCCCCGTCTTGCGTCCTCCGCCCCGAGGGGGCATACACCCCGCCGATGTCCACGCGATTTCTGGCCATTTTTGCCCTGATTCTCGCCTGCGCCTCCGTGCCCACGAGGGCCCAGGACGTGGCGGCGCCGTTTGACGCCGATTTGCAGCGGCTGGCGGAGATTTTGGGCGGCCTGCACTATCTGCGCGGCATCTGCGGGTCCAACGAGGGCAACAAATGGCGCAGCGAGATGCAGGCGCTGATCGATGCCGAAACCCCCTCGGGCGAGCGCCGCACCCGCATGATCGCCGGCTTCAACCGCGGCTATAACGGCTTCCAGCAGACCTATCGGAGCTGCACGCCGGCCGCGACGGTGGCGATCCGCCGCTATATCGAGGAAGGCTCGAAGATCTCGCGTGATCTCACCGCGCGTTACGCGAACTGATTTCTCTTTCCGTCATTCCGGGGCGCGCGAAGCGCGAGCTACGATGCGCAATTGCGCATCTGAGAATCCATCGGGCCACCAACTCTGACGCACGATGGATTCCGGGCCCGCGCCTGTCGGCGCGTCCCGGAATGACGAGAGATGAACGCGAACGCGCATCTGGAACCCTGTCATCGACTTTGTTCACAGCCGTTAACCGTTCCTAAAGATGTGGCCTAGCGGGCGTTAATACGCGTGCTACACCTTTCGTACAGCGCATCGCCGTGGATCGCGCCCCAGCCCTGATCGAGTTTCATGAGCCATTCAGTGTCCTACGCCCCCGCCCGCGCGCCGCTGCCCGATCACGAGCAGAAACAGGCCGCGCTGAGCTATCTCAACGAGGCCTGGGCCGAAGCGCGCCATGATGGCGTCGACGGCGACTGCCTGGCGCAGGCGAGCCTGTTTGCGGCATTCGCCGAGCTCGTCGGCACCTACGGCGAGGATGCGGTGGCGAAATTCGTCGAGGGCTTTCCGGGCCGCATCCGCAACGGCGAATTCTCGGTCACTCTCGCAAGGCAGTAAGCTGCTTGCGAAAAATGACCCCGCCACACGGGCGGGGCCAGTCTACGGATGAATGACCTGGCGAACGGGATCTGGCGAACAGGTTCGCGAAGTCTGCTGCGTTTATCGCACGGAAGCCGCCTCCCCCGGACTAGCATTAGTCTCGCGATGACCGGGAGATATTCCCACTACGATCGGGAATGCACTCCCTCCTCCCTCACGGCGCGACCTTGAGCGTCGCTTTCATGTTGGGATGATAGCGGCAGTAATAATCGACTGTTCCCGCCTTATTCAGAACAAACGTTGCCGACTTCTTCGGTGGCARCATTACGTCGAAATCGCCGTTCTTCGCCGTGGCGGTGTGCGCGAACACGTCCTTGTTGATCCATTCGATGGTATCACCGACCTTCGCGGACGTTTCGGCCGGTGAAACCACGAGATTTTCCATTGTGATCTGAATGGTCGCGGCGCGCGCCGGGACGACGATCGACAGCAAGACGACCGCAAGCGCGATCGAAGCGAGGTGTCCCGGCTTCATCCCACACCCCCTATTTCAGCTCGGCCGCGACATGCTCGGCGTGCTGCTGATGGCCCTGAAAAATCTTCAGGCCGGTCTGCAACAGGCTCTTGAGCTCGGCATTGCCGGCGGACGGGATGAGCTGGGTTTCCAGCGCGCCGTTGACCGCCTTGTGGTAGGCGACCTCGTTCGCGACATAGGCCTTGTCGAAGGCCGCGCCGCTCAGCTTGTCGAACTCAGCCAGCTTGTCGCTCGCCTGCTTCGACAGCGCCTTGCTGGTATCGTTGTCTTCAGGCGTAACGTTCAGCTTCTTGACCAGCGCCAGCGCCTGCTTGTTGACCGCCTCGTGGTCGCGCAGCATGTCCTCGGCAAACGCCTTGACGTCCTTGTTCTTGGCCTTTTTCTGCGCCTGCTTGGCCGCGTTGATGTCGATCACGCCCGCTGTGTAGGCGATGTGAGCGATCTGCGGATCGGTGGGCTTGTCGGCTGCGCCGGCGCCCCGAAGCAGCGCGGGGCTCGACAACAGAATTGCCGCGGCGATCGCCGCGCTCCATCGGGTGGACATGTTTGAAACTCCTGTGCTGCCGGACGGTTTGCCGGCGTTGCTTCACAGGCATTGGATGGGATTTTCGCGCAAACGTTCCCGAAAAACTTCAGCCGCCGCTGCCGAGCCGCTTCAGCACCGATACGGTCAGCCGCTCGCAGCGCCACCCGGCGAACGGGAAGGCATCCATCACCACCGGACCGATCTCCTTCTCGACGTTCTCGCGCAGCATGGTGCGCGCACGGTGCAGCCGCGTCTTCACGGTCTCGGGCTTGACGCCGAGCAGATCGGCGGTCTCCTCGATGTTCATCCCCTCCATGACGCGCGCGACGAAGACCATGCGGAAGACATCCGGCAGTTCGTCGATTGCGCGTTCGACGACGCGCTGGATTTCACGTTGGGCCATGGTCCTTTCCGGATCGCCTGCGGGAGAAACGGGAAATTTTATGATCTGCGCGTCGAGCGCCTCTTCCGGCAGAGCGCTGAGCTCGACATGCGGCTTGCGGCTTCGCGCCCGGCCAAGCGCCTCGTTGATGGCAATGCGCGACAGCCAGGTCGACAGCCCGGACTCGCCGCGAAAGTCGTCCAGATGGGTAAAGGCCCGGACATAGGTTTCCTGCACCACGTCCTCGGCTTCGCTGTCGCTGCGCAGGATACCGCGCGCAAGACGGTAGAGCCTGCGGTTGTTGGCCTGCATGATCTCGCGCAACGCGGCCTCGTCACGGCCCCGCGCGCGGTCGATCAGTTCGGCTTCCGATGCTCTGGCGCCGGCGGACAGGCCGGCTGCGGTCCGCTGCATGGTGGTCACCTGTTTCCATTCGTTCCGGACATTGGATGCGGGCCCGCGATAAAGGTTCCCGACTTTCTTCCTTACACTCCCCCTCCTTCCTTACCCTCCCCTGGAGGGGGGAGGGTAAGAGAGTCCTCTAGTCCGTCTCGATCGGCAGTGCCGGATCCCTCGCCCATTCGCCCATGGAGGCATCGTACAGCGTCAGCTTGTCGTAGCCGAGTTGTGTCAGCATGAGCAGGTCGATCGTCGCCGAGATGCCGCCGCCGCAATAGCAGATCACATTCTTGTCGCGCGTAACGCCCTGGGCCGCGAATTTCGCTTCGGCATCGGCGAGCGTCGTCAGTGTCTTGTCGGCCTGGGCGAGCGTGGCCGCGGGCACGTTGACGCTGCCGGGCACGCGGCCGGGCCGGCCGTAGCGGCTCGGCTCGAGGCCTTGATGAAATTGCGGCCCGAGCGCGTTGACGATCACGGTCGAGGGATCGCCGATCCGCGCCTTCACGGTGGTCTTGTCGACGAAGAAGCCCGCGCGCGGCACGGCCTTGAAGGTGGTGGCGGGATAGCCCTTCGGCGCGCCCGTCTCGACCGGCCGCCCCTCGTCCTTCCATTTGTCAAACCCGCCGTCGAGCACCTGTGCATCGACACCGAGCGAGCGCAGCATCCACCAGAATCGCGTCGACCACATCATGGTGCCGATGCTGTAGAGCACGATGGTCTTGGATGCGTCAGCGCCGTGGCGACCGAAGGCGGCCTCTAGCTGGGGCACGCCAGCCATCATGAAGAGCTGTTGCGCGGAGGTGTCGGAGAACTCGCCCTGCAGGTCGAAGAAATCCGCGCCGGGGATGTGGCCGGCCGCGAACGTCTTGTCGCCCGGGACAGCGCGATACGGCACGTCGCTGCCGGGCGGGACAGGCTCGTTGTAGGTCGTGCAGTCGTAGAGGCGGAGGTTGGGATCGCCGAGAATCGCGGCGAGTTGCACAGTGGTGATGAGGGGTTGGGTCATGGACTACTCTCCCTGTCGAGGGATTGTAGCTCTCTCCCCTCGTCATTGCGAGCGCAGCGAAGCAATCCAGACTGCCTCCGCGGAGAGATTCTGGATTGCTTCGTCGCTGCGCTCCTCGCAATGACGAGGCTAAAGAATGCCCCTTACTGCTTCAGCGTCTCCAGGAACCGCACCGGCTCGCCCTGCGAGGCCGTCACCAGTTCGCCCTGCCACATCACGCGGCGGCCGCGGATGAAGGTGCCGACGGGCCAGCCCGTGACGCGAACGCCCTCATAGGGGGTCCAGCCGGCCTTCGACGCCACCCATTTGTTGGTAATGGTCTCGCTGCGCTTGAGATCGACGATCGTGAAATCGGCGTCGTAGCCCGCGGCAATGCGGCCCTTGCAGGCCATGTTGTAGAGACGCGCGGGGCCGGCGCTGGTGAGATCGACGAAGCGCGCCAGCGACAGGCGGCCGGCGTTGACGTGGTCGAGCATGAGCGGCACCAGCGTCTGCACTCCGGTCATGCCGGAGGGCGAGGCCGGATAGGTCTTCGACTTCTCTTCCAGCGTATGCGGGGCATGGTCGGAGCCAAGCACGTCGATGATGCCCTGCTCGATGCCGCGCCAGATGCCGGCGCGGTGATCGGCCCCGCGCACCGGCGGGTTCATCTGCGCCAGCGTGCCGAGCCGCTCGTAGCATTCGGGTGCGACCAGCGTCAGATGATGCGGCGTCGCCTCGCAGGACGCGACATCCTTGTGGTCGCGCAGGAACTCGATCTCTTCCTTGGTCGAGATGTGCAGCACGTGGATGCGCTTGCCGGTCTCGTGCGCGAGCTTGACCAGCCGCTGCGTCGCCATCAGCGCCGCGGTCTCGTCGCGCCAGACCGGATGCGAACGCGGATCGCCCTCGATGCGCAACGACTTGCGGTCGTTGAGGCGGTATTCGTCTTCGGCGTGGAAGGCGGCGCGGCGGCGGATCACCTGGAAGATGCGGCGCAGGCTCTCGTCGTCCTCCACCAGCAGCGCGCCGGTCGACGAGCCGATGAACACCTTGACGCCCGCGCAGCCGGGCGCGCGCTCCAGCACCGGCAGATCCTGCACGTTCTCGCGGGTGCCGCCGATGAAGAAGGCGAAATCGCAATGCATGCGATGATGGGCACGCTTCACCTTGTCGGTGAAGGTGGCCTCCGTCACGGTCAACGGCGACGTGTTCGGCATCTCGAACACGGCGGTGACGCCGCCCATCACGGCGCTGCGCGACCCTGTCTCGAGGTCTTCCTTCTGCTCCAGCCCGGGCTCGCGGAAATGCACCTGGGTGTCCATCACGCCGGGCAGGATGTGGAGGCCCTTGCAGTCGATCACCTCAGCGGCGGAGGCCTGCGACAGCGGGCCCAGCTCCGCGATGCGGCCGTTGGTGATGCCGATATCGCGAACACCCTCGCCGTCCTGGTTGACGACGGTGCCGCCTTTGAGGATCACATCGAAGCGCTGGGTCATGGCTGAAGGCCTCTCTCATCCCCAAGCGCGGGGCTTGAGGTCTTGTCGTTTATGCCTTGCGGGCTTACGTTCCGGAGCAACATGTCGCAAGAGATTTTCACATGAAATCAGCGTTTCTTCCCGACCGGAGCGTGGTCAAGGTCGCGGGCGAGGATGCGCGCAACTTCCTCAACGGCCTGATCACGACCGATCTCGACAGGCTGAAGCCGGGCCTGGGGCGATTCGGTGCGCTGCTGACGCCGCAGGGCAAGATCATCGTGGATTTCCTGATCACAGAGGTGCCCGCAGGCCATGGCGGCGGGTTCCTGATCGACTGTCCGAAGGCGCTGGCCGAGGGCCTCGCCACCAAGCTGAAATTCTACAAGCTGCGCGCCAAGGTCACGGTGGAAAACCTCGATCTCGGTGTGCTCGCGGCCTGGGACGGCCAGCTTGCGGCGCAGCCGGACCTTGCATTCGCCGATCCGCGCAATGATGCGCTCGGCACTCGCATCCTGATCCCCGAAGATCTCAAGCAGAAGCTGTCCGATCTCATCGGCGCCGAGCTGGTCGATGCCTCCGCCTATGAGGCGCATCGTATTGCGCTTGGCGTGCCGCGCGGCGGGCTCGATTTCATGTACAGCGATGCGTTCCCGCACGAGACCAACATGGACCGCCTCGCCGGCGTCGATTTCGACAAGGGCTGCTATGTCGGCCAGGAGGTCGTCTCGCGTATGCAGCATCGCGGCACCGCGCGCACCCGCAGCGTCAAGGTGCTGCTCGATGACCTCTCGCCGGAGGCCGGCGTCAGTGTTATGGCCGGCGACAAGCCGGTCGGCACGATGGGCTCGTCCGCCCAGGGCAAGGGCATCGCGCTGGTGCGCATCGACCGCGTTGCGGACGCGCTCGATGCCGGCCAGCCGCTCACCGCCGGCGGCCTCGCCGTGCGGCTCGCCGAACCCGACGTCGTCCGCATTCCCCTGAAGCAGCCCATCGCATGAGCCGAGCCCCCCGCCTGCATCCCGACGGAAAGACCCGCTGCCCCTGGCCCGGCGAAGACCCGCTCTATGTCGCCTATCACGACACCGAATGGGGCGTGCCGGAATATGACGACCGTGCGCTCTACGAAAAGCTGATCCTCGACGGCTTCCAGGCCGGCCTCTCCTGGATCACGATCCTGCGCAAGCGGGACAATTTCCGCAAAGCCTTCGATGATTTTCAGCCGGAGAAGATCGCGCGCTACAACGACAAGAAGGTGCACGCGCTGATGAACGATGCCGGCATCGTGCGCAACCGCGCCAAGATCGACGGCGCGATCCTGAGCGCGAAATCGTATCTCGACATCATGGAGAAGGGCCCGGGCTTCTCGAAGCTGTTGTGGGACTTCATGGACGGCCGGCCCAAGGTCAACAATTTCAAGACCACTGCGAGCGTGCCGGCCTCGACGCCGCTGTCGACGCAGATCTCCAAGGAACTGTCCTCGCGCGGTTTCAAATTCGTCGGTCCGACCATCGTCTACGCCTTCATGGAGGCGACCGGCATGGTCAACGACCATCTCGTCGACTGCCATTGTCACGCGAGCTGCGGCAAGACGCAGCGCAAGCCGCGCCTCAAGGCCAAATGACCGCGAAGAAAACGGCACGCGACGTGGCATCCCGCGCCTGGCAACGCATGTTGTCGGGCCGGCGGCTCGATCTGCTCGATCCCTCTCCGCTCGATGTCGAGATCGCCGACATCGCGCATGGGCTCGCGCGCGTGGCGCGCTGGAACGGGCAGACCACCGGCGCGCACATCTTCTCGGTCGCGCAGCATACGCTTCTGGTGGAGACCGTGATGCGGCACGAGATGCCGCGCGTCGACGAGCGCATGCGGCTGGCCGCGCTGCTGCACGATGCGCCCGAATACGTGATCGGCGACATGATCTCGCCGTTCAAGGCCGTGCTCGACGGCCATTACAAGGCGGTGGAGAAGCGCCTGCTCGGCGCCATCCACATCCGCTTCGGCCTGCCGCCGGCGCTGCCCGAGGAGATCACGCAAGCCATCAAGGCCGCCGATCGCGGGGCGGCCTATCTGGAGGCAACCGAGCTCGCCGGCTTCAGCGAAAGCGAGGCGAAGCGCCTGTTCGGCAGGGACCCCGGCCTCTCCGACAGCGTCCGGCGCGACTACCTCACGCCCTGGACCGCGGCGCGGGCCGAGAAGCAGTTTCTGGAGCGGTTCAACGCGGTGTTCGCGTAGCATCATCCCTTCGTAGGGTGGGCAAAGCGAAGCGCGCCCACCAAACTAGCCGCAATGTGCGCGGTGCGAAACGGTGGGCACGGCGCGATGCGCCTTTGCCCACCGTACGAGCGCTCGCTATAATCAGCGGCAAAAAGGTCCGCCATGATCCACGTCTGTTCCCTCGCCGCCCTTCCCGAAACCGTCCGCCTCACCAGGGCCAGCCATGTGCTGACCGTCATGGCCAATGTCGAGCAGGTGGCACGTCCGGTGTCGGTGCTGCCGGCCAACCATCTCAAAGTGTCGATGGACGACATCACCGAGGAGATGGACGGCTTCACCGCACCATCCGAAGCTCATATCGACCAGGTGCTGAATTTCGTGCGCGGCTGGGACCGCAGCGCGCCGCTGGTGGTGCATTGCTATGCCGGCATCAGCCGCTCCACTGCGAGCGCGTTCGCGGCCGTCTGCGCCCTCAATCCGGATCGCGACGAGATCGAGATCGCCAAGAAGATCCGCGCGGCCTCCCCGATAGCCTCGCCGAACCGCCGCATCGTCGGCCTTGCCGACCGCGCGCTTGGGCGCAACGGCCGCATGCTGCGCGCGCTCGACGAGATGGGCCCGGGCGCGATGATGGTCGAGGGCCGCCCCTTCGTGATCGAGCTCGAATGACAACTGCGACATCAGCCGCATGAGCGACACGCAGCTGACGCCGATCGAGATCGGCCTGACCGCGGCGATCGTCGCGATCGAGGATCATGAGCCGCTGATCCTCACCGCGCACAGCAGTGATGGGCTGGCGGGCCTGCCGTTCGGGCCGTTCGATGCGCCGAGCCATCGCACGTTCGAGATCGGCCTGCGCGCCTGGGTCGAGGCACAGGCGGGCTTGCGGCTCGGCTATGTCGAGCAGCTCTACACGTTCGGCGATCGTGGTCGTCATGCCGAGGCCGGCGACACCGGTGCGCATATGGTGTCGATCGGCTATCTCGCGCTGACGCGCGCGGTGGGCGGCGAGCTCGCAGCGACCGGCGCGAGCTTCGAACCATGGTATCGCTTCCTCCCCTGGGAAGACTGGCGCGAGGAGCCGCCCGCGATCATCGCCCGTGACATCATCCCGGCGCTGACGCTATGGGCCGAGGAGGAGACGCCGGAGACCACACGCGCATTGCCGCGCCGGGATCGCGTGCGGTTCTATTTCGGTCTCGACGGCGCGCCCTGGGACGAGGAGCGCGTGCTCGACCGCTACGAGCTCTTGTACGAGGCCGGGCTGATCGAGGAGGCGCGGCGCGACGGCCGCCCTGCGGCATTGGCGCGCAAGGAGCTTCCCGCGCTCGGCACCTCGATGCGATTCGATCACCGCCGGATTCTCGCGACCGCGATCGCGCGGCTGCGTGCGAAACTGAAGTATCGTCCTGTGGTGTTTGAACTTTTGACCGCGGAGTTCACACTCACTGAACTGCAGTACACGGTGGAGGCGATCTCCGGCCGGCACCTGCACAAGCAAAATTTCCGCCGCCTGGTCGAAACCGAAGCCCTGGTCGAACCGACCGGGGTGATGTCGACACAGACCGGCGGACGGCCGGCGGCGCTCTACCGCTTCCGCCGCGACGTGCTCCAGGAACGACCCGCGCCGGGCTTGCGCGTACGCTCCCGGCGCTAGATCCTAGGATTTGCGTGACCGGCCCCTGCCCGCCGGTTGCCTGGAGGCTTTATGTTCGACGGCCCGTTTGACGTCTTTGCGCTGATCATTGCGATCATCGCTGTCCTGATCGCGATCAAGGCCTCCAGCCAGGCGACCGAGCTGCGCCGCCGGCTCGCCTCGCTCGAAGAGATGTTTTACGCGCAGCGGCAGGTGCAGCCACCGCCGCTGATGCCCACGCAGGTGCAGGCCGAGGCGCCCGCGACGACGGCCGCCGAGCCGCCGCCGCTCGCGCCCGAAGTCGAGGCAGCACCGCCTCCGCTCGTCACCGAAGAGGTTTCACCGCGGCCGCTCGCAGCGAGCACTGAAGCCGATGCACCGCCGCCGCTTGCGGCGAGCACCGAGGCCTACGCACCGCCGCCTTTGCCCGCGCCGGCGCCCGGCTTCGAGGAACGGCTCGGCACGCGCTGGGTGGTCTGGATCGGCGGCCTCGCGCTCGCGCTCGGCGGCTTCTTCATGGTGCGCTATTCGATCGAGGCGGGCCTCGTCGGCCCCGGCGTGCGCGTGTTCCTCGGCGGGCTGTTCGCAGCCGCGCTGCTGGGCGCCGGCGAATGGTCGCGACGCAAGGAGAGCATCTCCAACATCGCGGCGCTGCCGATCGCCAACATCCCCGCGATCCTCACCGCGGCCGGAACGGCCGTGGCGTTCGCGACCATCTACGCCGCCTATGCGCTCTATGGCTTCCTCGTGCCCGCCACCGCTTTCGTGCTGCTCGGCATCGTCGCGATGGGCACGCTCGCCGCGGCACTGTTGCATGGGCCCGCACTCGCGGGCCTCGGCGTGGTCGGCGCGTTCGTGACGCCGATCCTCGTCTCCAGCGGCAAGCCGGATTATTGGGCGCTCTATGTTTATCTTGCGATCGTCACCGCCGCGAGCTTCGGCCTCGCGCACATCCGGCTGTGGCGCTGGCTCGCGGTGACGACCATCGCCTTCGCCGTGCTCTGGATCTTCCCGGGTCTCGATACCAGCGAACTGCAGGTCGCGCCGCACGCCTTCCATGCGATCGCGGGCTTCGTGCTCGCCGCTTTGCTCGTGGTCTGCGGCTTCATGTTCGGCCCGACCATCGAGGACGGCGAGATCGAGCCGGTGTCGTCGAGCTCCCTCGGCGCCTATCTGTTCGGCGCGATGCTGATCGTGCTGTCGAGCGCGCATGCGGACCTTGCGCTGATCGCCTTCACGCTTCTGGTTGGTGCGACGCTGTTCGTCGCCTGGCGCGCGCCGGCGGCGACCGGCGCGCTGGGCGCGGCCGCAGCGACCGTCTTCATCGTGTTCGCCGAATGGGCGGTGCGCGCCAATCCCGACATGCTGGTGCTGCCGGGCGGCCCCATGCCCGGCGTCGGACCGACAGCGATCGACGGCGCGGTGACGCTGCATCTGGTGATGGCCGCAATCTTCGCTGCCGGCTTCGGCATCGCGGGCTTTCTCGCGCAGGGCCGCTCGAGCTCGGCGGTCATTCCGGTGGTGTGGTCGGCGGCAGCCGTTGCGACGCCGACCGCGATCCTCGTTGCGCTCTACGCGCGCATCGCCCATCTCGACCGCTCGATCCCGTTCGCGATCCTCGCGGTGCTGCTCGCCGCGGCCTTCGGCGCTGCGACCGAAGCGCTGGCACGCCGCGAAGATCGGCCGGGCGCTGCGACCTCCGTCGCGCTGTTCGCGACCGGCACGCTCGGCGCATTGGCACTGGCGCTGACCTTCGCCCTCGAAAAGGGCTGGCTCACCATCGCGCTGGCCCTGATGTCGCTCGGCACGGCCTGGATCTCGCTGCAGCGGCCGATCCCGGTCCTGCGCCGGCTCGCCGCCATCTTTGCCGCGATCGTTACCGCGCGCATCGGCTATGATCCACGCATCGTCGGCGATGCCGTCGGCACCACGCCGATCATCAACTGGCTGTTGTGGGGCTACGGCCTGCCGGCGGCCTCGTTCTGGGGCGCGAGCATCTTCCTGCGCCGCCGCGGCGACGATCCGCCGCTGCGCATCGTGGAGGCCGCCGCGATCCTGTTCACCGCGCTGCTCGCCTTCATGGAGATCCGGCATCTTGCCACCGGCGGCCGCATGACGTCGCCGCCCTCACTGCTCGAATTTGCCCTGCAAGTCTGCGTCGCGCTCGCCATGGCGATCGGGCTGGAGCGGCTGCGGCTGAGGAGCCACAGCATCGTTCACAATGTCGGCGCAATCGCGCTCACCGCGATCGCCGGGCTCATCAGCGTGTTCGGCCTGCTGATCCTGGAGAATCCGTGGCTGCTCTCCAGCGTCGATGTCGGCGGTCTCGTCTTCAACCTGCTGCTGCTCGGCTACGCTCTCCCGGCGGTGCTGATGCTGCTGCTGTCCTATGCGGTGGCCGGACATCGCCCCGTCGCCTATGCGAACACGATTGCCGGCGCTGCGCTGGTGTTCGCGCTGACCTATTTGACGCTGGAGATCCGCCGCTTCTATCACGGCCCGGTCCTGCTCTACGGCGCCACCACGGGCGCGGAGCAATACACCTATTCGATCGGCTGGCTCGGCTTCGGCGTGGTGCTGCTCGGCGTCGGCATTCTCGTCAACTCCGAGCGGGCACGGCTGGCGTCGGCCGCGGTGATCGCGCTGACGATCCTGAAGGCCTTCGTGATCGACATGTCGACGCTGACAGGCGTCTACCGCGCGCTGTCGTTCATGTGCCTCGGCATCGTGCTGGTCGCGATCGGCTGGCTCTACCAGCGCATCCTGTTCCGGCGGCAGGTCGCACCGCCGCCGGCTCCGCAGGCGAGCACTTGAGGATCAAGCCGCGCGGACCGACTCCAGGAACTGCGCGACCTCGACTTTGAGCCGCGTGCTGTCGGTCGCCAGCGATTTCGCCGCCGACAGCACCTCCGTCGACGCCGAGCCGGTCTCGATCGCACCACGCTGCACGTCCGTGATGTTCATCGAGACCTCCTGCGTACCGACCGAAGCCTGCTGCACGTTGCGCGAGATCTCCTGCGTGGCCGCGCCCTGTTCCTCGACGGCGGCTGCGATGGCCGCCGCCACCTCGGACAGCCGCTCGATGGTGCCGCCGATCTCCTGGATTCCGCGGCCATCCGCGCCGAATCCTGCACGCGGCGGCTGATCTCGGTGATGGAGGACGACAGCTCCTCCGAGGCGGACGCAACCGCCTGGACGTTGGTCGAGGCTTCCTCGGACGCCGCAGCGACCACGGTCGCAAGCTCCTGCCCGCGCTGCGCGGTGCTGCTCAGCGTGGTCGCGGAGGCCTCGAGCTCGGTCGAGGCCGACGACACGGTGCCGACGACCTCGCCGATCATGGCCTCGAACTTGCGGGTGATGGCGTCGACGCGGCGGCCGCGTTCGATCTTGGCCTCGGCGTCGGCAGCAGCGACTTCGTCGGCGGCCTTCTTGGCGATCAACGCCTCCTTGAAGATCTGGAGCGCATCCGCCATCGAGCCGATCTCGGTCTTCTCGCCGCGATGCGGCACCTCGGCGGAGAGGTCGCCTTCGCCAAGCGACTGCATCGGATGGATGATCGAGGCAATGCCGCGAGAAACGTCACGCACGAGATAATAGGCGGCACCGATCGCGATCACGACCGAGAACACGATGATGCCGACCAGCACGCGGAAGATCGTGGCGTAGCTGTCGGCTGCCTGCTTCGTCTCCAGCTCGGCGCCCCGGTTGTTCATCTCGATGCCCTTCTGGAGCAGCGGGTCGGCGGCCTGGGCCATCTTCGCGACCTTGGTCTGCAACAGCTCGTTGGCATCGGTCGGGAAGCGACCGACGCCCTTGCGCGACAGCGCCATGACGTCCTGCACCCCGTTCAGGTACTCGGCCCACGCCTTGCTCCACTGCTCATAGAGCGAACGCTCCTCGGCCGAGGTGATCAGCGGCTCGTAGACCTTGCGGGTCTGGTCGATGCGCGCCTGCAGCGAGGCGAGGCGCTTCTCGGCGGCTTCCTTGCCCTCGGCGGTGTCCTGCATCAGGTGCAGGCGCAGCGCGACGCGCAGCTCGTTGATGTCGGCGCGAAGCGAGCCGAGCGCACGCACGCTCGGCAGCCAGCTCTCCGCGATCTCGACGGTGTGGGAATTGATACTCTGCATGGTGCCGATCGCCATCACGCCGACGCCGGCGAGCGACAGCACGAGGACCGACAACACGGTCAGAAGCTTGAACACGATCGACAACTTCGACATCACAGCAAATCCCGATGAGACCTAGCAACGCGCAAATCACCTGCGCCGCCATCGTCACGACGGACGACAGGGCGGAAGTCAGTTCAACAATGCTGGCTGATTTTTATCCCGTAAGATTGCGCTCATAGTTGCAAACAGGCGTTAACAGGAACCTACGTGAAACTACGGAATTCGCTGTCGCCGCCGTTATATGTTCCGCAATTATTAGTTGCAGTGCAGCAGACATCGCGCGACGCCACACCGGCGCACCGCGATGCGCGGCTCGAACGGAGCAACTGACGACCTCAGGCCGCCCGGACCGACTCCAGGAAGCGCGCGACCTCGCTCTTCAGCCGGTTGCTCTCCTGAGACAGCGATTGTGCTGCCGAATGCACCTGGGCCGACGCAGCCCCGGTCTCGCCTGCACCGCGCTGAACGTTGCCGATATTGGCGGAGACCTCCGAGGTGCCGTGCGCGGCATGCTGGATGTTGCGGGAGATCTCCTGCGTCGCGGCGCCCTGCTCCTCCACCGCTGCGGCGATGGCCGAGGAAATTTCCGACATCCGCGCGATGGTGTCGCCGATCTCCTTGATCGCACCGACCGAATCCTGCGTCGCGGTCTGGATCGCGCCGATGTGCTGGCTGATCTCGCCGGTGGCCTTCGCGGTCTGCTCGGCGAGCGCCTTCACTTCGGTCGCAACCACCGCAAAGCCCTTGCCGGCCTCGCCCGCCCGTGCCGCCTCGATCGTGGCATTGAGCGCCAGCAGATTGGTCTGGCTGGCGATCGTGTTGATCAGCTCGACCACGTCGCCGATACGCCCTGCCGCCTTGGTCAGCTCCGCGACGCGCGCGTTGGTGCGCTGGGCCTGCTCCACCGCGACGTCGGCGACGCGGGCCGATTCCTGCACCTGGCGGCTGATCTCCGAGATCGATGTGGTCATCTCCTCGCTCGCGGACGACACCGACTGCACGTTCGCGGACGCCTCCTCCGAGGCCGCCGCCACCGCCGTGGCGAGCCCGTTGCCGCGCTCGGCGGCCTGGGTCAGCGTATTGGAGGACGCCTCGAGCTCGGTTGCCGCCGACGACACCGTGTCGATGATCTCGCCGACCGCGCCTTCAAACCCGTCGGCGAGGCGGTGCATGTCCGCCTTGCGCCGTTCGCGCCCGCGCGCGTCAGCCTCGGCCTGCTCCGCACGCAGCCGCTCGGCCTCCGCCATGTTGGTCCTGAACACCTCGACCGCACCGGCCATCTCGCCGATCTCGTCCTTGCGCCCGACGCCGGGGACGGAGATCGAAAGCTCGCCGCGCGCCAGCCGCGTCATCGCACCGACCATGCCGGACAGCGCCTTCGAGATCGAGCGCCCGAGGACAAAGCCGACCACGGCGAGCACGACGACGGTGAGCGCGAAGGCGATCATCATCCACATGCGCACGGCATCGCGCGTTGCGGCCTCCGCGGCGTCCGCCTGCTTGTACATGGCGTCGACGGCGGTCCGCACCTCGACCATGGAGGGTTCGAGCTCGCGGAATGTCTTCATCATGCTCGCGTCCAGCGTAGCGCTCTGCCGCGCGGTCTCGGCCCAGGCCGCGAGCTCGGACTGGTATTTCTGGAGCTTGGCCGTGATGTCGTTCATCACTGCCATCGGGACTGCGACCACCTCGATCGCCTTGGAGAATTCGACCGCGGCCTTCTTCACTTCGGCAATGTATTTGGGGTCGCGCCGCAGCATGAAGTCCTTCTCGTGCCGGCGCATCATCAGCATCCAGCTCGTCGTCCTGGGATCGTCGATCTCCTTGAGTTTCACCTCGATGTCGTGCACGGCGGCGCGGAGCGAGCCGGACAGGCCAAGCGTCTCGTTCAGCCCGAGTCTGGTCTCGGCCACGACGAGCGCCTTGAAATCCTCGGCATAGCGTTTGAAGCCGTCATGCGCCTGCCTGGTCTTGTCGGACAGCGCGCTCATACCGCCGGCCGCCATCAACCGCTCGACCTCGTCGAAATCGCGGTTGATCGGTCCCATCAGCTCGGCATGGGCCTTGGCGTAGCTTTCGTTGCGGCGCTGCTGAAAATTCTTCTCGTTGCGGCGCGCCTCCAGCATCTCGATCGTGAGCTGCTTGTTCAGGTCAGCGATCGCGCGGGCGCGGTTGGCAACGGTGCGGGAGGCGTCCTGAGAGAGGCTGCCGATCTCGTAGATCGCGCCGAAGACGACGAGACCGACAAGGCCGAAGAGTCCGATCGCCATGACCTTGTGGGTGAGGCGAATGGAGAAGCCGCTCATTGAATGTGCTCCGATACGTTCGATACGCAATACAGGGAGGGCGACTCGGCACCCGAATATTGCGAGATCATGACTGCATCGGTTTTCCGGAAGGTTAACCGTGCAGACCTTCTCACCGCGGCATCGGCTGCGGACGCATGCGAACCGCCACGCGTCCTCGCGCGGMGGTTGCAATCGGCGGACGATGGGGTGAGGACGGCCGCCCTCAGGCGGCGCGCACCGTGGTGAGGAACTTGCCGACCTCGAGCTTGAGGCGGTTGCTGTCGCCGGACAGCGACTGCGCAGCCGAAAGCACCTGCGACGACGCCGAGCCGGTCTCGCTCGCACCGCGCTGCACGTCGGTGATGTTGGACGACACTTGATGGGTGCCTTCCGCCGCCTGCTGCACGTTGCGGGAGATCTCCTGCGTCGCCGCGCCCTGCTCCTCCACCGCCGCCGCGATCGCCGAAGAGATCTCCGACAGCCGTTCGATGGTGTCGCTGATGTCCTTGATGGCGCCGACCGACTCCTGGGTAGCAGACTGGATGCCGGAAATCTGCTGGCCGATCTCGCCGGTGGCCTTCGCGGTCTGCTCGGCAAGCGCCTTCACTTCGGAAGCGACGACGGCGAAGCCACGGCCAGCTTCGCCTGCACGCGCAGCCTCGATCGTGGCGTTGAGCGCCAGCAGGTTAGTCTGGCCGGCGATGGTGTTGATCAGCTCGACGACGTCGCCAATCCGCGTTGCCGCCTTCGACAGTTCGCTGACACGTTCGGTGGTGGTGCGGGCCTGGCCGACGGCTTCGCTCGCCACGCGCGCGGATTCCTGCACCTGGCGGCTGATCTCGGTGATCGAGGACGACAGCTCCTCGGTCGCCGAGGCCACCGACTGCACGTTGGTGGAGGCTTCCTCAGAGGCCGAAGCGACCACCGTCGCAAGCTGCTGCGCGTGCTCCGCGGTCGAGGTCAGCGTCGTCGCGGAAGCCTCGAGCTCGGTCGAGGCCGAGCTCACGGTCTCGATCACCTCGCCGACGGCGGTTTCAAACTGGTCGGCAAGCCGGAGCATGTCCTGGCGACGCTGCGCCGCGCTGCGCTGCTCCATCTCCTTCTGCTCGGCTTCCATCCGGATCTTGGCAAGGCCGTTCTCCCGGAACACTTCCGCGGTCTTGGCGACTTCGCCGACTTCGTCCTTGCGATCAAGGCCGGCGATCTCGACCTGATAGCGGCCGGAGGCAAGCTCCTGGAGCACACCGACGATCATGCGGATCGGCCGCGCGATGCCGTACTGACCGATGATGAAGCCCAACGCGCCGCCGATGATGACACCGAGGCCTGCGAGGATGATCAGGAAGCGTGACGTCGATTCATACTGCTCGCGCGCTTCCTTGCTCTTCTCCTCGACACGCGTATTCAGCCGATCGGCGAGTTCGCGGATCTTGCCTTGAAGGTTCTCCGCAGCGGTCCTGCTCTTCATCGCGATGTCGCGCAGCTTGTCTGCGCTGTCGCTGAGCTTCGCCGACTTCTCGGCATCGACGGCCGCGAGCGTCGTGTCCATCTGGCTCTTGTAGGCCGAGAACGCCTCACGCACGCCCGGGAGCAGCGTCTTGGCCTTCTCGTCCGGGGTCTGGCTGACCTCGTCGAAACGCTCCTGATACTGCTTGAGCTGGGCGTTGATGACATCACGCGCGGCGAGGCGATTGTCGTCACGCGGATCAAGCGCACTGCGGAATTCAGCGCGGTTCAGCGCGATGACGTTCTGGTTGGCGCGCGCGGCGAGCAGGGCCCGCTTGGCCGCGGTCGACATCACGTCGGCCTTTTCGCTGAGATCGCTGAGGGCGGAGACGCCGATCCAGGCGATCGCGGCGCCGATCCCGCACAGCAGGAGGACGATCCCGAGGATCTTGCTCAGGATGCGGAAGCGGCCGAGAAAATGCATGACTGGAATCCTTCATGGACGTTGCCGCTCAAGCGGCTGAATTCCCATGAACTTCGTCCAAAAACCATTCCGCTTCCCTTAACCACGTTTGCCGTAGAAACACGGAGTTTTCACCGCGATCGACGCCGCTCTTGCGTTCCGAGAGTTGCGCAGGGAGCAAGGCTCTCCCTGCGGTTTTGGTCAGGCCGCGCGAACGGTACCCAGGAACTTGCCGACCTCGAGCTTGAGGCGATTGCTGTCGCCGGACAGCGACTGCGCCGCCGCCAACACCTGCGAGGACGCCGAGCCGGTCTCGCTCGCGCCGCGCTGCACGTCGGTGATGTTGGACGACACTTGATGGGTGCCTTCCGCCGCCTGCTGCACGTTGCGGGAGATTTCCTGCGTCGCGGCGCCCTGCTCTTCGACCGCAGCGGCGATCGCCGAGGAGATCTCCGACAGCTTCTCGATGGTGTCGCTGATGTCCCTGATGGCGCCGACCGAATGCTCGGTCGCGGCCTGAATGCTGGCGATCTGCTGGCCGATCTCGCCGGTCGCCTTCGCGGTCTGCTCGGCGAGCGCCTTGACTTCGGAGGCGACCACGGCAAAACCGCGGCCCGCTTCGCCGGCGCGCGCGGCCTCGATCGTGGCGTTGAGCGCCAGCAGGTTGGTCTGRCCGGCGATGGTGTTGATCAGCTCCACCACGTCGCCGATCCGCGTCGCCGCCTTCGACAGCTCGCTGACACGGTCGGTCGTGGTGCGGGCCTGGCCGACCGCCTCGCTGGCGACGCGCGCAGATTCCTGCACCTGGCGGCTGATCTCGGTGATCGACGACGACAGCTCCTCCGTTGCCGACGCCACCGACTGCACGTTGGTGGAGGCCTCTTCGGAGGCCGCCGCGACCACGGTGGTGAGCTGCTGCGTGCGCTCCGCGGTCGAGGTGAGCGTGGTGGCGGATGCTTCAAGCTCCGTGGAAGCCGACGACACCGTACCGACGATCTCGCCGACGGCGCCTTCGAAGCTGTCGGCGAGCCTGCGCATCTCGGACTTGCGCTGCTCGGCCGCGAGCTGATCCTGCCGCGACTTGGCTTCCGCGTCCTCTCGCGCCTTCTGTTCGGACACGATCTTGAATTTCTCGACGGCACCGGCGACTTCGCCGACCTCGTCCTTGCGGCCGAGGCCCGGCAGCACCACGGAGAAATCGCCGCCGGCGAGCTTCTCCATCGCCGCCGTCAATGCGCGCATGGGCCGCGCAATGCTGAAGACGGAGAAGATGCACGCCCCGATCAAAACCAGCGCGACCAGCACGCCGGCGACGAACGAGGTCCGCGCGACGGACGCGGCCTCAGCTTCGGCTTCGGCGCGGGCTTCGGAACTCTTCTGCTTGGCAAAGTTGATGATCTCGTTGGTCAGCTCCGAGATCTCTTCGTTGATCGGCGCCAGCATCTCCTTGCGGATGCGGTCGACCTCGGCCACGAGCTTTGCGAGCGGCGCTGCGGCTTCACCGTCCTTCTTCGCGCTCAGGGCGAGCTCCTGCTTGCGGATCGCTTCGATCTGCTGTTGCCCCTTGCTGAAATTGCCGACCAACACGATCAGGCGGTCGATCCGCTTGTGATTCTCCGGCGAGCGCGACAGCTTCGCCATCTCGTCCGCGAATTTCAGGGCCGCGGTCTGCCGATCGTTGAAATAGGTGACGGCCTTCTGCAACTCGGCCGGCGACGTGGAGCTCAGGATGTCACGAATGCCGATCTGCATCCCGCGGACCGACGCCTTGGCTTCCGCGGCGCTTTGCGCGATCGACTGCTGCCCCGATGCCCCATTGCTGAGCTTCTGAACCGCAGCGTCGCCGTTCATCTGGAGGACGATCATCAGCGCGACGAGCGCGATGGTGAGTGCCGAGGTCACAGCGAGCTTGGTGCCAATTCGCAGGTTCTGAATGAACATCATCGACATAATCCCCGGATACGCATTGCCGCGCCGACGCGCGTGAACAGTCCGGGAAGGCTAACCGCGAGGTTACTCATTAACGTTAAGGGTGGCCGCGGCAGCCTGGGTAGAAATACTGAAATCGTGCTTAAACTACTGCAGTTGCACACTTTTCACGTGCAATGAAATGGAACTCGCGGATTTGCACGCGCTGGCGTCCGTTAACGGTTGCCCGTTCGCGGTCATCAGCACACGGTCTCACCGACCAGGCTGACGCGGAAGACCGGCTTCTTGTTCTCGTCGAGCAGCTCCATGCTCCACTTCGCGTTCGGCTTCAGGTTGCGCGCGATGCTGCCGAGCAGGTTGGCGCAGACCTCGCTCATCTCGGCCCAAGCGGCGGCGCGATCCTCGAACTCGTACGGCTGGTCGGCGGCGCCGGAATAACGACCGGTGCTGATGCGAAAGAAATACAGCGACATCGTAGTACCCTTGCACCCCCCGGCCCTGCGCAAACTGGGACGCGAGTCGCTACCAAGGCATGAAAGCCGCCGTCCGTATGACTACGGCGCGGCGGCTTGGTGACCGATGAATATTTTCAACGACAAAATGCGCGGGCGGTCCCGCGCAGCCAGCTCACTGGGTCGAGCGGCGCAATTCCAGCGGAGCGTCGTTCCTGGCGGGCTCCGATCTGGCTTCGGACTTCACCGGCTCGAGCCGGCTGCTCTCGACACGCGGCGTCTCGACGCGCGCGGCGACTTCAGTATTGGACGCAGCGACCGAACCGGTGCGCTCCGAAGAGCGCAGCGAACGCGGACGCGCCACGGCGCGCGCCATCAGCATCTGATTGCCGCCCTGGTGGTGGAAGTCGCAATAGGCGAAGCCCATGCCCGACACCGAGCCGCGGAAGCTGCGATCGTCGGTCTTTTCCAGGTTGAAGCAGGGCTCGAACGGAATGCCCTTGATCGAGGCGCAGACGTTCTGCCCGCGGATCTGGAGCGTGTTGCCGGGCAGGCGGAGATGCTTCACCGGGCCTGCGCCCGAGAACTGCACCGCGCCGGCGGCGCCAAGGTCGTCGAGGATGCGGCCTGCGCCGCGGGTACCGTCGAAGCAGGTGAACGCGAACACCTTGCCGGCAACGAAGCGGCGCGCCTCGTCGGCGTTCATGCTTCCTGCAATGGCCGGCACAAACGTCGCTGCCGCCGTGACAGCCCCCAACACAATACGCGCAAGCATGCTCAACTCCGAACCAACCCCAGCGCGGGCGATGCCTTATCTCTTTACCCGCTGCTTACCATACTAACCAAGGCAACATTGAAGCAGCTTGGTTGGTAAAGTCTGAACGCCGTTAGACAATTTTTACCACGATGCGGCCGCGGACCTGGCCGGCGAGTATTTTCGCGCCCCATTCCGAAACTTCCTCGATCGGAATTTCATGAGTAATTTCAGATAGTTTTGTCCGATCCAGATCCGAGGCCAGACGCTGCCAGGCGGCTTTCCGCGGCTCGATCGGGCACATCACGGAATCGATGCCGAGAAGGCACACCCCGCGCAAAATGAAGGGTGCGACAGAAGACGGCAGGTCCATGCCGGCCGCCAGGCCGCACGCCGCGATTGCGCCGCCATACTTCGTCATCGACAGGAGATTCGCGAGCGTGGTCGAGCCGACGCTGTCCACGCCGCCCGCCCAGCGCTCCTTGGCGAGGGGCTTGGCCGCCGCCGACAATTCATTGCGGTCGATGATCTCGGCCGCACCGATCTCTTTCAAATAGTCGGCTTCCGAGGCGCGGCCGGTCGAGGCGATGACGTGATAACCGAGCTTCGAGAGCACGGCGGTGGCGACCGAGCCGACGCCGCCGGCCGCGCCCGTCACCACCACAGGGCCGCTCTTCGGCGACAGGCCGTGCTTCTCCAGCGCCAGCACCGACAGCATCGCGGTGAAGCCGGCCGTGCCGATCGCCATGGCGTCGCGCGCCGACAGGCCCTGCGGCAAGGCGACCAGCCAGTCGCCCTTGACCCGCGCCTTCTCGGCATAGGCACCGAGATGGGTCTCGCCCACGCCCCAGCCGGTGCAGACGACCTTGTCGCCCGCCTTCCATTGCGGATGGGAGGAGGTTTCAACCGTGCCGGCGAAATCGATGCCGGCGATCATCGGGAAGCGACGCACCACCGGCGCCTTGCCGGTGAGCGCGAGGCCATCCTTGTAGTTCAGCGTCGACCATTCCACGCCGACCGTGACATCACCGTCCATCAGTTCGGCGTCGTCGAACTGCGTGAGTGCGGCGGTGGTGCCCTTGTCCGCCTTGTCGATCCGGATCGCCTTGAATGTGGCCACGACTGAACTCCCTGGACTTGTTTCAGGGGATGTTTAGCCGATCAGGCAGGCTGCGCAACCGCTCGCTGAACCGGTTTCTCGACGATCGGAAGATTGATCAGCGCGGACAGCACGCCGAACAGGATCGAGAGCCACCAGATCGGCGTATAGGAACCGAACTTTTCGAACACGATGCCGCCGAGCCAGACGCCGAGGAAGCCGCCGACCTGATGGCTGACGAAGGCGAAGCCATAGAGCGTGGCGAGCCAGCGCGTGCCGAACATCAGCGCCACCAGCGCCGAGGTCGGCGGCACCGTCGACAGCCAGGTCAGACCGGAGACCGCACCGAATGCGATCGCCGAGAACGGCGTGATCGGGAACGAGATGAAGGCGAGCGTCGCAAGCGCGCGCGTGAAATAAATCGCGGAGAGGATGTAGCGCTTCGGCAGCGAGTTCTGGAGATAGCCGACGCTCAGCGATCCCATGATGTTGAACAGGCCGATCGCCGCGATCACCCAGCCGCCGGTTTGCGTCGAGATGCCGCGATCGACCAGGAACGCCGGCAGATGCACGGTGATGAAGGCGAGCTGGAAGCCGCAGGTGAAGAAGCCGAGCACCAGCAACACATAGGAGCGATGGCCGAAGGCTTCGGCGAGCGCTTTCGTAAAGGTCTGCTCATCCGCCGGCGCCGTGTTGGCCGTGGTTGCCACCGGCGGCGTCGAGAGCGCCAGCGACAGCGGGATGATCAGCAGCATCAGGAAGCCGAACACGGTGAGCGCCTGCTGCCAGCCGAAATTGTCGATCAGCGCGACGCCAATGGGCGCGAACAGGAACTGCCCGAACGAGCCCGCCGCGGTGCCGGCACCGAGCGCGAGGCCGCGCTTCTCGGCCGGCAACAGCTTGGTGAAGGCCGACAGCACCAGGTTGAACGAGCAGCCGGCGAGACCAAAGCCAACCATCACGCCCGCGCCGAGATTCAGCGACAGCGGCGTCGAGGAATAGCGCATCAGCAGCAGGCCGCCGGCGTAAAGCAGCGCGCCGACACACATCACCCGGAACAGGCCGAAGCGATCGGCGACCGCGCCGGCAAGGGGCTGGCCCAATCCCCACAGCAAATTCTGGAAAGCGATCGCGAGGCCGAACACGTCGCGACCCCAGGCGAATTCGTGGCTCATCGGCTGCACGAAGAACCCGAGCGCCGAGCGCGGGCCGAAGCCGAGCATGCCAATGGCACAACCGCAGAGAATGATGATCGCCGGGGTGCGCCAGGTGGAGGAACGCGAGACCGGACCGAGTTCGCCCGCTTGAGTGGACATGGGTTCCTCATCAGTCGCTGGCGGATCCGGAATAGGCAACCGCGAGTCAGGCGTTTAATGCAAATGCATGAAGATCCCAAGTCAAAAATGATTGCGTTCCACGAAGGGCTGCCGCCGGAGCATTGCGTTTCATCGCGGCCCTCCCCGACGCGCCGGGCGCGATTTGACGGGAATGTGTGCGGCTGGGGCTAGCGGCCTGCTCAGGCGCGTGTTATCTTTGATTTACTCAGATTGAGTATATGTGAGCTCTAGCGAAACCCACCGGCCCTCTCGGCCGGATTTCTCAGACCCTATATATACTCACATGGAGCATAATTAGCATTCACGGGAGGCTTCGATGCCCATCACTGGAATTTACGGCCCCGACGACTTTGCCAACCGGCCGCAGGGCCAAGTCCCCGCCCCTCCGCGCGCCATAGCAGCGCGAACCGGCCCCGCGCTGCCGAAGCCCTCACTGGAATGGACTGCGGACGTCGAGCGGGCCACTGCACCGCTCTATGAGCGCGTGAAGCACGTGATCCCCCCGATCGAGTGGCCGCTGATGGCGCCGACGATCAAGGCGATCAACGAGCTGAAGCAGGCCCGGGGCGCGGTCATCCTCGCGCACAACTATCAGGCGCCGGAGATCTTTCATTGCGTCGCCGACATCGGCGGCGACTCGCTGCAGCTCGCGGTCGAAGCGACCAAGGTGAAGGCCGACATCATCGTGCAATGCGGCGTGCACTTCATGGCGGAGACGTCAAAGCTGCTCAACCCGGACAAGACGGTGCTGATCCCAGATAGCCGCGCCGGCTGCTCGCTCGCGGACAGCATCACGGGCGCGGACGTTCGCCTGCTCCGCGAAAAATTTCCCGGCGTGCCTGTCGTCGCCTATGTCAACACCTCCGCAGAGGTGAAGGCCGAGGTCGACATCTGCTGCACCTCGTCGAACGCGGTGCAAGTGGTCGAGAGCCTGAACGCACCGACCGTGATCTTCCTGCCCGATCGCTACCTTGCAACGTATGTCGCCTCGAAGACCGACGTGAAGATCATCGCCTGGAAGGGCGCCTGCGAGGTGCACGAGCGCTTTACGGGCGAGGAGCTGCGCGCCTATCGCGACGCCGACCCGTCCGTGCAGATCATCGCGCATCCCGAATGTCCGCCTGACGTGCTGGCGGAAGCCGATTTCACCGGCTCGACCGCGCACATGATCAACTGGGTGCGCGAGCGGCGGCCACGGCGGCTAGTCATGATCACGGAATGCTCGATGGCCGACAATGTCCGCGCCGAGCTGCCTGACGTGGAGATGCTCCGCCCCTGCAATCTCTGCCCGCACATGAAGCGTATCACGCTCGCCAACATTCTGGACAGCCTGCTCACGCTTGGCGAGCAGGTCACGATCGATCCCGCGCTCGCGAAACGCGCGCGGCGTTCGGTCGAGCGGATGATCAATCTGAAGAATTGAGCGCAGAACATGCAAGACAACATCCACAATCTCACCCGCAGCACCGATGACGTCGTCATCGTCGGCGGTGGCCTCGCCGGACTCTTTTGTGCACTGAAGCTCGCGCCGCGGCCGGTAACGCTGATCTCGGCCGCCCCGCTCGGACAAGGGGCGTCGTCCGCATGGGCGCAGGGCGGCATCGCTGCGGCCGTGGCCGAAGGCGATAGCCCGGAGGCGCACGCCGCTGACACCATCGCCGTCGGCGGCGGTCTTGTCGATGAAGCGGTCGCACTCGGCATCGCGCGCGAGGCGGCGCCAYGCATTCATGACCTACTCGCCTATGGCGTGCCGTTCGACCGCGACCTCGAAGGCAAGCTCGCTGTCGGCCGMGAGGCCGCGCATTCGGCGCGGCGCATCGTGCATGTGCGCGGCGACGGGGCCGGAGCCGCGATCATCGCGGCACTGAGCGAGGCCGTACGCCGCACGCCGTCGATCCGACTGATCGAAGGGCTCGTCGCCGAAGCGCTGTTGACCGAGGACGGCGCCGTCACCGGCCTTAAATTGCGCGAGGCCGGCAATCCCGCTGCACGTCCGCTCCTGCTGGCCTCTCGCGCGGTGGTGCTGGCGACCGGCGGCCTCGGCCATCTCTATGCCGTCACCACCAACCCGCCTGAGGCCAGCGGCTCCGGCCTTGCGATCGCCGCGCGCGCCGGCGCAGTCATCGCCGACCCTGAATTCGTGCAGTTCCACCCGACCGCCATCATGGTCGGCCGCGATCCGGCGCCGCTCGCAACCGAAGCGCTGCGCGGCGAAGGGGCAACGCTGATCAACGGCGATGGCGAGCGTTTCATGACGGCGCTCCATCCGCTCGCAGAGCTCGCTCCGCGCGACATCGTGGCCCGCGGCGTATTCGCCGAAATCGCGGCCGGGCGCGGTGCCTTTCTCGATGCCCGGCAGGCGCTCGGTGCGCGCTTCGCCGACAAATTCCCGACCGTGCATGCAAGCTGCATCGCGGCCGGCATCGATCCCGCCACGCAGGCCATCCCGATCGCGCCGGCGGCGCATTACCACATGGGCGGCATCGCAGTGGACGAGCGCGGCCGCAGCTCGATCGACGGGCTCTGGGCCGGCGGCGAAGTGTCGTCCACCGGCGCGCACGGCGCCAACCGGCTCGCCTCGAATTCGCTGCTGGAGGCCGTGGTCTACGCCGCCCGCATCGCCGACGACATCGCCGGCCGCGCGATCCCCTCGCCTGCCCGCCTTCCCGATGCGTTGGTGACATCGCGTGGCGGCACGCCGGACGCTGCCACCGTGAAGCGGTTGCGAACGATGATGAGCGCGCATGTCGGCGTGATCCGCAACAGTGACGGGCTTGCGGAGGCCGTGCGCAGCTTCGCCGCAGTCGAACGCGGGCCCGCAAGCATCGCACTCCGCAACATGGCGGCGTCAGCCCTGCTCGTCGCAGCTTCCGCCTGGAGCCGGCGCGAGAGCCGCGGCGCGCATTTCCGCTCCGACCATCCGGCCGATGTCCCGGCGCTGGCACAGAGAACGACGACGACGCTCACGGAGGCACGTGAGATCGCGGAGAGCCTGAGCGAGCGTCCGCTGCCACGCACCGCCCGACCGATGACCGCCTGATGGAGTCCCCCATGATCACCCCGACGTCACTGCTCTATCCCGACGCCTTCCTGTCGCCGCTTGCGATCGACGAGGCCGTGCATCGCGCACTCGACGAGGATCTCGGCCGCGCCGGCGACATCACCTCGCTTGCAACGATCCCGGAGACGACCAAGGCGCAGGCGATCCTGGTCGCCCGCCAGTCTGGCGTGATCGCCGGCTTGCCGCTGGCGCTGGCGACGCTGCAAAAGCTCTCACCCGACATCGAGGTGCGCGCACATGTCCGCGACGCCGCACGGATTGCCCGCGGCCAGCACGTGCTGACGATCACGGGCCCGGCGCGCRCCATCCTCACGGCGGAGCGGACCGCGCTGAATTTCGTCGGCCGCCTCTCGGGCGTCGCGACGCTCACGGCGGACTATGTCGCGCGCACCGAAGGCACCAAAATGCGCATCTGCTGCACGCGAAAAACCACGCCGGGATTGCGGGCGCTGGAGAAATACGCCGTGCGCTGCGGCGGCGGCTTCAACCACCGCTTCGGGCTCGACGATGCGATCCTGATCAAGGACAACCACATCGCGGTCGCCGGCGGCATCCGCCCGGTTCTGGAGCGCGCTCGTGCCCATGCCGGTCATCTCGTCAAGATCGAGATCGAGGTCGATACGCTCGCGCAACTCCGCGAGGTGCTCGGCACCGGGCTCGCCGATGCCGTGCTGCTCGACAACATGGACCTCGCGACGCTGCGCGAGGCCGTCAGGCTCAACGAGGGATGCCTCCAGCTGGAGGCATCCGGCGGCGTCACGCTGGACTCGATCGCGGCCATCGCGGCGACCGGCGTCGACTACGCCTCATCCGGCGCGCTGACGCATTCAGCGCCGAACTTCGACTGCGCGCTGGATATCGAGGCGTGAGCCACACCGTCATGGCCGGGCTTGTCCCGGCCGTCCACGCCTCGCCTCGCAACACAAAGAACGTGGATGCCCGGGACAAGCCCGGGCATGACGAACTTCCGTGAATGATTACCTTCGCTCGCTCACACCCATCTCGGCGGAGCTCTTGGCTTCCTGGGCGAGCTCGGCGGAGAGCGCGGCGGTCTGGGCCGGGGTGCCCCAGCTCGGTTCTTCGCTGCCGTCGCCCCAGGCGCGCGGGCGATAGAAGGTGTGGACGCCGGTCTTGTACATCTTCTTCATCTCGGCGACCCAGGACGGACGCACCCAGTAGGCGTGGTAGTGCGTGGACTTGCCCACTTCGGGCAGCCAGATCTGGCCGTCGAGCATCGCCTTCGAAATCTTTTTCGCGCGCTCCCACATCTCGGGCTCGCGGATCACATCGGCATTGTTGTCGCAGGCGAATGTGAACTGACACGCCAAATGGCGGTGCTTGTTCTGATAGACCGCGCCGCACACGGTGTCCGGATATTTGCCGGAGAAGACGCGGTTCATCACGACTTGCGCAACCGCCATCTGGCCACGCACGGCCTCGCCGCGCGATTCGAAATAGACGGCTTCGGCGAGACACTTCTCGGCCTTTGCGCGCGACTTGTCGTCGAGCGCGAGCCGCTCCGCCGGCGATCTGGCGCGCTGGTTGTCGGCGTTGACCTCGCCCTTCGGCGCGACGCTCTCGCCGCTTTCGATGTCCCTGGCGATCTCGGCCGACGGCGGCGACAGCGCGGCCGTCACCTTCATATCAGGATCGGGCATCACGATCAGCGGCTCGGCGCCGGGCTGCCAGCTCTCGATGCTCTCGAGATTGCCGCCGAGCGAGGAGCTCCCGAAAAACAGGTTCGAGGTCTTGACGCGGAAGGGATCGCGCGGCGCTGCGTCCGGAAGGGTCGCCCGCTTCAGCGCCTCGAGCGGCTGGACCGCGAACGCGCGCGCTGCGTCGCTGGCTTGTGGCGGATTGGCATATTGCGGCAGCGGCGGCGCACGCAGCGCTTCCTGAAGCTCGGGATCGAGCGCCGCCGCGGACTCCGGCGACATGATTTGCGGCAACGCGGCGGTCTTGGCGCCGAACACCGAGCTGTTCGATGTCGCGGGATCTTGCTGTGCCGGCGCGGYCGATGGTGCGGTCGTCTCGGGAGCCTGCGTGGGTGTGACGCTTGCGAGGCGATCCCCCTTCATGGAGCGATCGACCTTGGGAAAATCGGCGGCCTGGTAGCGCGGCGGCGTCTGAAGCGCAGGATTGCGGCCGATCGCGCCGGTGACGTCGCGACCATCGAGGCTCGCGAGGCGAACCATCGCGCTCTGCGGAAGCGACGTGCCGATCGGACGGGAAAAGCTGTAGGTGGCGAGCTGGATCGAGGACGCGGCGGAAAACACCTGCTTCTGCCAGCGCTCGGCGACGCCGGGCTGACGCGCCAGCAACGACGCGATATCCTGATAGCCGGTCTCTCTCGGCATCAATGCGAAGATGCAGAGACCGATTCCGAAGGACGCGAACCGCGCGCCCTTCGGATGGTTACGCAACACTGACATCGACACGCTCACGCTACGCTTACGCCAGAAAAATCGAACCGCAGTACGTCCGTACAATTCGATCTTTATCGTCAATATCCAATTTAGGTTGCCGGGGCGTTAATCGGCGTTGCGCGTGCGGCACACTCAAGCGATTGCAGGTGTTTTCACGGGCAATGATGCACGTTGGTAAACGCCGCCTCTCGTAAAGCGGTAAACATTCGGTCAACGCGAATGGTGAAGGAACTCTTGCGCGCGCGTATCATTACGGGACGCGTGACGAGTTCCGTTGTTTTTGCGCAGTGTGTCCGCTTCATCGGTGTCATGCCCCGGCTTGACCGGGGCATCCAGTACGCCGCGGCCTGTCCGCTCAACCACAACGGCCTCGGCGTACTGGATCGCCCGGTCAAGCCGGGCGATGACAGTGAGTGTGGGCGCTCGCAAATGAAGTGTGGGTGGAGTGTCGCCTCAAATGAAAGAGGCGGGGCCTAGCCCCGCCTCTTCGCATTCAACATTTCAAATCGGCTTACGCCTGGCTCGCGATCGCCTTGCCGAGCGCCGCCTGCGCCGCGGCGAGACGGGCGATCGGCACGCGGTAGGGTGAGCAGGAGACGTAGTCGAGGCCGATATCGTGGCAGAAGGCGACGGAGGCGGGATCGCCGCCGTGCTCGCCGCAGATGCCGACCTTGAGCTTCGGGCGCGTCTTGCGGCCGCGCGCGACGCCGATCTTGACGAGCTCGCCGACGCCTTCCTGGTCGAGCGCGACGAAGGGATCGACCGGGAGGATGCCCTTGGACACGTAGGTCCCGAGGAAGCTCGCGGCATCGTCGCGGCTGATGCCGTAGGTGGTCTGCGTGAGGTCGTTGGTGCCGAACGAGAAGAACTCCGCGCTCTCGGCGATCTCGGCCGCGAGCAGGCAGGCGCGCGGCAGCTCGATCATGGTGCCGACCTGGTAGGCGATCTTGGTGTTGGTGTCGCGCATCACGGCTTTCGCGGTGGCATCGATGCGCGCCTTGACGAGGTCGAGCTCGGCCTTGGTGGCGATCAGCGGCACCATCACCTCGAGGCCGACGGCCTTGCCGGTGCGCTTCTCGGCCTCGACTGCGGCTTCGAAGATCGCACGCGCCTGCATCTCGGCGATTTCAGGATAGGCGATTGCGATGCGGCAGCCGCGGAAGCCGAGCATCGGATTGAACTCCGAGAGCTCGCGCGCACGGTCGGCCAGGCGCCGCGGGTCGGTGTTCATGGCGCGCGCCACTTCCTCGACCTCGGCATGGGTGTGCGGCAGGAATTCATGGAGGGGAGGATCCAGAAGTCGGATCGTGACGGGCAGGCCCTTCATGATCTCGAACAGCTCGACGAAGTCGGCGCGCTGCATCGGCAGCAGCTTGGCCAGCGCGGCGCGGCGCGACTGCTCGTCCTCGGAGAGGATCATCTCGCGCACCGTGCGGATGCGCGTCTCCTCGAAGAACATGTGCTCGGTGCGGCACAGGCCGATGCCTTCCGCGCCGAACTTGATCGCGGTGCGCGCATCCTCCGGCGTGTCGCCGTTGACGCGCACGCCGATCTTGCGGACCTGGTCGGCCCATTTCATCAGCGTGCCGAACTCGCCGGACAGCTCCGGCTCGATCATCGGCATGCGGCCGGCGAGCACCTGGCCGAGCGAGCCGTCGATGGTGATGACGTCGCCGGTCTTGAAGGTGCGGGAGCCGATGCTCATGGTGCCGCGGCCGTAATCGACGCGGATGGTGCCGCAGCCGGAGACGCAGGGCTTGCCCATGCCGCGCGCGACCACCGCCGCGTGCGAGGTCATGCCGCCGCGGGTGGTCAGGATGCCTTCGGCGGCGTGCATGCCGTGGATGTCTTCCGGGCTGGTCTCGATGCGGACCAGGATCACCTTGCGCCCGTCGGCCTGGAGCTTGGCCGCCTCGTCCGAGGAGAACACGATCTCGCCGGAGGCAGCACCGGGCGAGGCCGGCAGGCCGGTCGCGATCACGTCGCGCTTGGCGTCGGGATCGATGGTCGGATGCAGCAGCTGGTCGAGCGAGGCGGGATCGATCCGCGTCACCGCTTCCTTCTTCGAGATCAGCCCTTCATTGGCGAGCTCGACCGCGATGCGCAGCGCCGCCTTGGCGGTGCGCTTGCCGCCGCGGGTCTGGAGCATCCACAGCTTGCCCTGCTCGACCGTGAACTCCATGTCCTGCATGTCGCGGTAGTGCTTCTCGAGCAGCGTGTAGATCCGCGTCAGCTCCTTGAAGGCTTCCGGCATCGCCGCTTCCATCGACGCCTTGTCGGAACCGGATTCCTTGCGCGCTTCCTCGGTGATGTCCTGCGGCGTGCGGATGCCCGCCACCACGTCCTCGCCTTGCGCGTTGATCAGGAATTCGCCGTAGAGCTTGCTCTCGCCGGTCGAGGGGTTGCGGGTGAAGGCAACGCCGGTCGCCGACGTCTCGCCCATATTGCCGAACACCATGGCCTGCACGTTGACCGCGGTGCCCCAGGATTCCGGAATGTCGTGCAGCCTGCGATAGGTCACCGCACGCGCGTTCATCCAGGATGAGAACACCGCGCCGATCGCGCCCCAGAGCTGGTCGTGCGGGTCCTGCGGGAAATCCTTGCCGGTCTCGCGCGCGACCGCGTCCTTGTACTTGCCGACCAGCCCGACCCAGTCCTCGGCGCTGAGGTCCGTATCGAGCGAATAGCCCTGGCTGTCTTTGAAGGTGTCGAGGATTTCCTCGAAGTGATGATGCTCGAAGCCGAGCACCACGTCCGAATACATCGTGATGAAGCGGCGATAGCTGTCATAGGCGAAGCGACGGTCGCCCGACAGTTCCGACAGCGCTTCCACGGTCTCGTCGTTGAGGCCGAGATTGAGCACGGTGTCCATCATGCCCGGCATCGAGGCACGCGCGCCGGAGCGCACGGAGACGAGCAGCGGGTTCTTGACGTCGCCGAACACCTTGCCGGTCAACTTGCCGACATGGTCGAGCGCCTTCTCAACCTGCGACTGCAATTCCTTCGGATAGGACTTGTCGTGTGCGTAGAAGTAGGTGCAGACCGAGGTCGGGAGGGTGAAGCCGGGAGGCACGGGAAGGCCGAGATTGGCCATCTCGGCGAGGTTGGCGCCCTTGCCGCCAAGCAGGTCGCGCATCTCCGTCCGGCCCTCGGCTTTGCCGTCGCCGAACGTGAACACCCATTTGCCGGCCTTGGCCGCGGCTGGCGCCGCCTTGGCGGGCGCGGCCTTTTTGGGGGCGGGCTTCACGGCAACCTTCGGCGCAGCCGACTTGGTCGCAGCCTTCGCCGCGGGCTTCGGAGCGGGCTTTGCAGCCGACTTTACAGCCGCCTTGGCGACCGGCTTCGGGGCGCTCTTCAAGGTGCTCTTGGCGAGCGCCTTGCGAGCCGCCGGCGCGGCTTTCGCCGCGGCGGAGGACTTTGATTTCGCTGGCGTTTTCGCTGGAGTTTTATTGGGCTTCGAGGCGGCTTTGGCCATAGCTTGCACACAACCTGCGAGAGGAAAGGGAAATCGCGCGCCTTACACCACTTTGGGCAGGCCCGCGCAAGTCGAAGAGTTCCGGAAAATGAAGGCCTAGAGATGGAGCCACTTCAACAATCCGAGCCCGATCGCACCATTTATGATGAGAAAGATCGCGACGATCAGGTTGAGAAGGCGCGGCATGATCAGGATGAGCACGCCCGCAAGCAGCGACAGAAGCGGCGAGATGTGGGCGACGGTGATGTGCATGAATTGTCTTTCCGTGACGTGAGGCGAATCGCGGCTGGATCATACCGGACCGGGTTCCGCGGGTAGAGACGCACAAGGCGCGAACAGGTTCCCGGCTTCGCGAAAACTGCCCGAAATTGCCGCTGATGCGGCAGGGCTTTTCCCGGAACATTGCGAAGGGGACATGCATTGGCAACCGGTCGCGCCAGTAGCGCCGGCTGAAATCAGTTCGAAGGAGTTGCCCATGCGGAACAGGATTCTCGCCCTCGCTGCGCTTGGCGCCGCGCTCGGCTCGCCGATCGCAGCGTCTGCGCAATCCGGTCTCACCGTTGGCCGCGCGCCTGTTGTCGTCGACAGCGGCCCGACGATTGCGGTCGAACAGAGGCCGGCATTCCGCGAATATGTCGTCGAGCAACGTGTGCCGGCCTTCCGTGTCCCGGATCGCGTGGTGGTCGGCGCCACCTTACCTGAAAGCGGCGTCACTTATTATGACGTGCCGCAACGTTTCGGCGCCACCACCTACCGCTACACCGTCGTAAACGGCGCAACCGTGCTGGTCGAGCCGCGCTCGCGGCGCGTCGTCGAGGTGATGGATTAGATTCTCGTCTGAACGCGTTTTCTTCACGCGAACCGGTATCCACTTCGCTTGAAAACGCTTCCGATCAACTCGATGTCCGGCGTGTCACTTCAATCAGGCTGGCGCGCATCGCGAAGTACGGACATCAGGCCCCGCCCGGTTCTCCCCCCGCCGGGCGGGGCTTTTTTGTGTGGTCGTCATTCCGGGGCGCGCCACTTCGCGCGAGCCCGGAATCCATTTCTCTACGTCACGCGCGGCTCAATGGATTCCGGGCTCGTGCTTCGCACGCCCCGGAATGACACCGTTGTTGTGGCCCCGCCTCAATCCTGGATCTTCGAGAAATCCGCGACCGCACGCGTGGCGCTGCGGATCTCGTTGAGCAGCTTCAGCCTGTTTTCACGCACCTTCGGATCGTCGTCGTTGACGCGAACCTTCTCGAAGAACGCATCGACCGGCGGACGCAGCTTTGCCATCGCGCTCATCGCGGCGGCAAAGTCTTCCCTGGCGACGGCAGCGCTTGCTTCCGCCTGCACCTCGCCGATCGCCTTCGCCAGCGCCTTCTCCTCATCGAGGCCATAGAGCGCAGCATCCGGCGCACCGTCGAACGCGCGCTTGTCCTTCTTCTCCTCGATGCCGAGGATGTTGCTGGCGCGCTTGATACCAGCGAGCAAGTTCTTGCCGTCATCGCTCTCGAGGAACTTGCCGAGCGCCTCGACGCGGCGGACGATCATCAGGAGATCGTCCTGGCCGCCGAGGGCGAACACGGCGTCGACGAGATCGTGCCGTGCGCCCTGCTCGCGCAGCTGGACCTTCAGGCGATCGGCGAAGAAGGCGAGGAGATCGCTTGGAAGCTTCTCCGTATCGGCCGACTTCACCGACAGGCCCGCGAGTGCAGATGCTGCCACCTTCATGAGCGACAGACGCAGGTTGTTCTCAGCGATCAGCCTGATCACGCCCAGCGCCGCGCGCCGCAGCGCATACGGGTCCTTGCTGCCGGTCGGCTTCTCGTCGATCGCCCAGAAGCCGACGAGCGTGTCGATCTTGTCTGCAAGTGCGACCGCAACGCTGACCGGATCGGTGGGTACGCGATCCGCGGGGCCCTGCGGCTTGTAGTGCTCCTCGCACGCGGCGGCGACAGAGGCATCCTCGCCCTGGGCCAGCGCGTAGTACTTGCCCATCAAGCCCTGCACTTCCGGGAATTCACCGACGACTTCGGTCAGCAAATCGGCCTTGGCGAGATGCGCGGCACGCGTGGCCTTCGCGACATCGGCACCGACCAAAGGCGCGATCTCGGCGGCGAGACGTTCGATGCGTTTGATGCGCGCAGCCTGAGTCCCGAGCTTCTCGTGGAACACGATCTGCTCGAACTTCGGCAGCCGATCCTCGAGCTTCGTCTTCAGGTCCGTCTCATAGAAGAACTTCGCATCCGACAGGCGCGGACGGATCACGCGCTCGTTGCCTGATACGATAGTCTTGCCGCCGTCGGCCGCCTCGATATTGGCGGTGAGGACGAACTTGTTGGTCAGCTTGCCCGTCTTGGAATCCCTGACGACGAAGCACTTCTGGTTGTTGCGGATGGTGGCGCGGATCACCTCTTCCGGGATCGCGAGATATTCCGGCTCGAAYGATCCCATCATGACGACGGGCCATTCGACGAGGCCCGAAACCTCGTCGAGCAGCACCTGATCCTCGACCAGCTCAAACCCTTGCGCGAACGTCAGCTCCTTGGCGTCAGCGAAGATGATGTCCTTGCGCGCCTGCGGATCGAGGATGACTTTGGCGGCCTTCAGCTTCGCTTCGTAGTCCTCGAAGCGGCGTACGTTGATCGCCGCCGGCGCCATGAAGCGATGACCGTAGGTGGTCTGGCCTGTCTCGATGCCGTCGATCGAGAATTTGACGACATCGGGATCTTCCGTTTCGGGCCCGAACGTCGCGGTGATCGCGTGCAGCGGACGCACCCAGCTCAGCGATCCCGGTTTTCCGGAGCGCGCGCCCCAGCGCATCGATTTCGGCCAGGGGAAGGTGCGGATGATGACCGGCAGAATCTCGGCGAGCACGTCGATCGCGTCGCGGCCGGGCTTTTCGATCAGCGCGATGTAGAAGTCGCCCTTCGGGTCGCGCTGGATCTTGGCTTCGTCGAGCGAGTTTAGACCCGTCGCCTTCAGAAAACCCTGCACGGCCGCATCGGGCGCGCCCATTTTCGGACCGCGGCGTTCGGTCTTCAGGTCAGGCTGACGCGCGGGGATGCCATGCACGGTCAGTGCAAGGCGGCGCGGCGTCGCGAACGCTTTCGCACCCTCGTAGACGAGGCCCTCGGCGACCAGCTTGTCGGTGACCATGCGGCGCAGATCGTCGGCCGCCTTGGCCTGCATGCGCGCGGGGATTTCTTCCGAGAACAGTTCAAGCAAAAGATCGGGCATCAGGCCGCTCCGCCCGCTTCAGTATGGATCCAGGCCTCGCCGCAGGCCTTTGCCAGCTCGCGCACGCGAAGAATGTAGCTCTGCCGCTCGGTCACGGAGATCACGCCGCGCGCGTCGAGCAGGTTGAAGACATGGCTCGCCTTGATGCACTGGTCATAGGCCGGCAGCGCCATCAGGTGCGCCTCGCGCTTGCCGGACTCTGAGTTTTTTTGCCAGCCGGCGTCGAGGTACTTCCGGCAGGCGGCTTCCGCCATCTTGAACTGCTCGAACAGCATCGCGGTGTCGGCGACTTCGAAATTGTGCTTCGAATATTCACGCTCGGCCTGCAGGAACACGTCGCCATAGGTCACCTTGGCGTCGCCCTCGCGGCCGTTGAAGTTGAGGTCGTAGACGCGATCAACGCCCTGTACATACATCGCGAGGCGCTCGAGCCCATAGGTGAGCTCGCCGGCAACAGGCGCGCACTCAAATCCCGCGACCTGCTGGAAATAGGTGAACTGGCTGACTTCCATGCCGTCGCACCAGCATTCCCACCCTAAGCCCCAGGCACCCAGCGTCGGGCTCTCCCAATCGTCCTCGACGAAGCGGATGTCGTGCACGGCGGAATCGATGCCGATCGCGGCGAGCGACTTCAGGTACAGCTCCTGAAGATTCGGCGGCGACGGCTTCATGATCACCTGGAACTGGTAGTAGTGCTGCATCCGGTTCGGATTCTCGCCGTAGCGGCCGTCCTTGGGCCGGCGCGAGGGCTGCACATAGGCGGCGTTCCAGGGCTTCGGCCCGAGCGCGCGCAGCGTGGTCGCCGGATGGAAGGTGCCCGCGCCCATTTCCATGTCGTAGGGCTGCAGGATCACGCAGCCCTGCTCGGCCCAGAACCGCTGGAGCGCGAGGATAAAGCCCTGGAACGAGCGTTCCGGGCGCATATGGGCGGGCAATGAGGCGTCCATCGTCAGATCAGGCTCTCGCGGGGGGGTTGAATCGCGCGGGACCGTATCGACGGCGGGGATGGGAATCAAGGCAAAGGGGGCCTGGAAAGCGGCCCTGTGCTCCGTCATGGCCGGGCATAGCCGTCCGAAGGACGGCGTCACTTCCGCTCGCCTATGTCCCGGCCATCCACGACCTTGGTCGCGGTACGAAGAACGTGGATGCCCGGGACAAGCCCGGGCATGACGCGAGTGGCGCTACCTAGCCGGGCCGATACGCTCCGGTCACGGGGTCACGTTTCAGCTTCTGAATATCCCCGGCATGGGCGGCTTCAGCGACGCGCGACAGGCGCATCTCCTCCAGCTCATGGTTGATCCGGACAGCGGTCTTGTAGGCCCAGCGGACCACGGCAAGCCCGCCCAGGACGCCCGCGAAAGCGACAAACGGCGGCATCGGTCGATCCTTGTCTAGTGCTCAGCCCCCACAGACATTCTTGCGCAGACCGGGCCGCGCCGCAATTGGCTCGGCCCGGACCAAATGGCGCGGGAGGGTGTCGCCTAGAACCCGAATTTCGCCCAAATCGCCCGCGTCTCGACCGCCGAGATCAACTCGTCCGGCAGGCCGGCCATTGATTCCATGGCCGAAAGCTGGCCCGCACCGGGCGATTTCCGCCCCAAAAGGCCCGAGAGCAGACCGGTCGGCGGCGCAATCACAGGGGTGAGAACCTTCTCGCCATAGCGGGCACGAAGAGTTGAGCGGAGATCGCCGATGCCGTCAGCGAGCCCCAGCGCGATCGAACTCTCGCCGGCCCAGTATTCGCCGGTGAACAGGGTGTCGTCGGCGCCTTTCAGCCGCGCGCCGCGGCTCTCCTTCACCAGCGCGATGAAGATCTGGTGGATCTCGCGCTGGAGCGCCTTCAGCTTCGCCACGTCGTCGGGGTTTTCCGGGAGGAACGGATCGAGCATCGCCTTGTGCGCGCCGGCCGTGTAGAGCCGCCGCTCGATGCCGAGCCGCCTGATCGCCTCCTGGAAACCAAAACTGCCGCCGACCACGCCGATCGAGCCCAGGATGGAAGACGGATCGCAGATGATCTCGTCGCCGGCGCAGGCGATCATGTAGCCGCCGGACGCCGCGACGTCCTCGACGAACACCAGCACGGGCAGCTTCTTCTCCGCCGCGAGCTGCTTGATGCGCAGATAGATCTGGCGCGACTGCACCGGCGAGCCGCCGGGCGAATTGATCACCAGCGCCACCGCCTTGGCGTTCCGGTACGAAAACGCCCGCTCCAGCACCCGCGCGACGCCCGCAAGCGTCATGCCCGGGCGCAGCGGCGTCACCGCACCGATCACACCGGACAGCCGCACCACCGGCACCACCGCCGTGCCGGGACGGAAGCGCGCCGGCAGATATTGCATGAGCTTGTCGGCCAGGCCGGAACCCTCACGATCGTTCAATTGTTCGGCCATGCCGTTACCTCTGCTTAACCATTTCTTATCACGCGACTGTCATTGGAAGTGCCCGGAACGTGTTTTGCAGATTCCCCGTTAGGAAGCTGCAATGAGGCAGCGGAGAACACCATGAAAATCTATCTGCTGTTGCTGCTGGTCGGTGCGCTGTTCATGGCGATCCGTCTGACGACCCCGCAAGAGCAGCAGTCGGAATCGCTTCCGCAGTAGGCCGTCGCGGCTCCGCCAGCGGCAAGAACGCCCTCCCTTCCAGAATCTCCCTCACCTGATTTTTAGGCACGCCTGACTCGTCGTTGAGCATGAGGCCCGGCAGCAGCCGCGTCGGAGCCCGGCCGCCTTTGATTGCGCGCACCAGCACGCGGATCGCGGGCCGTCCTGCCTCGCCGTGAACCGGCAGGATCGACAGGCTTCCAAAACCACGTGACAGCGCTGCCAAAACCTCCTCGATTCCATCGGCGCGCCAGATCAAGGTCAGCGCGCCACCCGATCGGAGGATGCGCCGCGCCGCATGCACCCATGCATTCAGCGTCTCCTCGCTCGCAACATGCGCGGTGCGGCGCGTCTGATCGGACGAACCGCGATGGCGTGCGGGATCGTTGAAGGGTGGGTTCATCARCACCACGTCGACGCTGTCGGGCGCGAGGCCATTAGCCGCAAACGCCTGTGCGTCGGCCGTAACGTCGAGCACGATCGTCTCCGCGGCGATCGCATTCGCCGCCGCATTGGCGCGCGCGAGTTCCGCCAGTTCCGGATCGATCTCGACCTGGCTGAGGCTGATTCCCGCGACGCGCCGGCCAAGCGCCAGCCCGGCGGTGCCGATGCCGGCGCCCAGATCGACGACACGGTCGCCCGCCTGCGCTTCCGTCGCCGCCGCGAGCAGGATGGCGTCATGCCCGGCGCGGTGGCCGGACCGCTTCTGCTTCAAGCGCAATTGCCCGCCGAGAAAGGCGTCCTCGGTGAAGTCTGTGACGACGTCAATCATCGCCGCGCAGTTCATGACTGAGGCCGGCCTCGGTGAGGAGCTCCCTGGCCTCCTGGGCGTCATCCTCATGGACCAGGATCCGCCGCGGCAGGATACCCAGCGAGCCCTCGATAATGCTCATGTTCTGGTCCAGCACCAGATGATGGATGTTGGCGCCGTCGAGCAGCGCGCCGATCGCCGACACCAGCACCATGTCGTTGGTCCGAACCAGTTCACGCAAAACGCAGGTCTCCTGCCTGAAAGGGGCTAAAGCGGCAAATGTCAATGGTTCCGCGGCACTTGCCGCATCCGCTGCCAGTTTCTATTGTATTTGCATCAGAATAGCCCCTCCGGGGCAAATATTGGAGACCGGCGTGGCCGTCATCGTACCTTTCGAAACTCCCGGCGCGTCGATCGAACAGCTGGTTGCCCTTGTCGCTGGTGACATGGAGCGCGTCAACGCCACGATCCTGTCGCGGACCGGGTCGGATGTCACCATGATCCCGGAGGTCGCCAACCACCTCATCTCCTCCGGCGGCAAGCGCCTGCGGCCCATGCTGACGCTCGCCATGGCCAACCTCGCCGGCTACGCCGGCGACGGTCACATCAAGCTCGCTGCAAGCGTCGAGTTCATGCATACCGCGACGCTCCTTCACGACGACGTGGTCGACGAGAGCGAGATGCGCCGCGGCAAGCTGTCGGCGCGCATGCTCTGGGGCAATGAGGCGAGCGTGCTGGTCGGCGACTTCCTGCTCGGCCAGGCGTTCCGCATGATGGTCGAGGTCGGCTCGCTCCGCGCGCTCGACATCCTCTCCGCGGCCGCCGCCACCATCGCCGAGGGCGAGGTGATGCAGCTTGCCGCCGCCAAGAACACCGCGACCACCGAGGACGAATATCTCGCCGTGATCCGCGGCAAGACCGCCGAGCTGTTTGCGGCCGCCTGCGAGGTCGGCCCCGTGATCGCCAACCGCCCGAAGGCGGAGCAGACCGCGTGCCGCTCGGTCGGCATGAATCTCGGCATCGCCTTCCAGCTCGTCGACGACGTGCTCGACTATGGCGGCAAGAGCGCCAAGCTCGGCAAGAACACCGGCGACGATTTCCGCGAGGGCAAGATCACGCTGCCGGTCGTGCTCGCCTTCCGCCGCGGCAACGACACCGAGCGCGCCTTCTGGATCCGCGCGCTGGAGCGCGGCGAGATCGGCGACACCGACCTCGACCACGCCCTGGGCCTGATGAACAAGCATCGCGCGCTCGAGGACACGCTCAGCCGCGCTCAGCACTACGGCGCCATGGCCGTCGACGCGCTGGCGCTGTTCCCGTCCTCACCGATGAAGAGCGCGCTGGAGCAGGTGGTCGCGTTCTGTCTGGCCCGGTCGCACTAGGCGACAAAGGCTGACGCTCTTTCCACGTCGTCATTGCGAGCGCAGCGAAGCAATCCAGAATCCCTCCGCGGGAACAGTCTGGATTACTTCGCTGCGCTCGCAACGACGGAGAGCTAGGCAACGGCGCATTCCCTCTCTTGTCCCGGACGCGCTGCAGCGGGAAACGCTGCTGCGCGGAGCCGGGAAGCGACACGCAAGGCTCTCCGCAACATGGGCCCCGGCTCTGCAGCGCACCGCCAAGAGGCGCTGCGCTGCGTCCGGGGCACGATAGCGGCTATCCGGCGGCTACCTTAAATCCCACCACCAGCCTGCTTTCACATACTCACCGCTCGCCCGCTGCGCACCTCACCGCCAGCCCCGCCTCCGCATCCTCACCGCTCACTCTACCTGCCGCCGCCTGCCCAGTGACTTGCATTTTGCAAGCCACTCTCCTACGCTCCCGCCATGCAGCCGAAATCCCCCTCCATCCTGGAATGCCCGGTCGGCCGCGCCGTGGAGACGGTCGGCGAATGGTGGAGCATCCTGATCTTGCGGGATGCCTTCCAGGGCGCGACGAAGTTCGACGAATTTTCGCAAAGCCTCGGCATCGCGCCGAACATCCTGTCGCGGCGCCTTGCCCATCTCACCGAGAGCGGCATGTTCATCCGCCGCCGCTATCACGAACGGCCGCCGCGGTACGAATATGTGCTGACGGAGAAGGCGCGGGATTTCTTCCCTGTGGTCGTGGCACTGCTGGCCTGGGGCAACAGGCATCTCGCGCCCAAGGGCGAATCCATCATGCTGGCGAATCGGAGCGACGCTCGCCCGTTCGATCCGATCGTGGTCGATGCCGCCGACATGCGTCCGATCACCCTCGCCAATGCGGTCGTCGTCCCGGGTCCCCGCGCCAGCCGCGGGATGCGCAAGCGGCTCGGCTCGCTCAAAGCCATGAACCCGGCCGTTGCGCCGGCTGGAGACTGACATGCGTCGTATCGTCGTGACGGGAATGGGAGCGGTGTCGCCGCTCGGCTGCGGTGTTGAACTGTCCTGGCGCCGGCTGCTCGCCGGCCAGAGTGGGCTGCGCCCTCTGCCGGAATGGTCGCAGGCACTGCCCGCGCGCATTGCCGGTCTCGTGCCCGACAAGGCCGACGATGCCGAAGGCGGCTTCGACCCCGCGCAAGCTGCCGCGCCAAAAGACCAGCGCAAGATGGACCGCTTCATCCTGTTCGCCCTGCTCGCCACCGCAGAAGCGGTCGCGCAGGCCAGATGGACGCCGCAGGACGCGGCGACATTGGAGAGAACCGCGACGATCATCGCTTCCGGCGTCGGCGGCTTCCCGGCAATGGCGGAGGCGGTGCGCATCACCGAGCAGCGCGGCGCGCGCCGGCTCTCGCCCTTCACCATCCCCTCGTTTCTCGCCAATCTCGCCGCCGGCCACGTCTCGATCAAATACGGCTACAAGGGCGCGCTGGGCACACCGGTCACGGCCTGTGCCGCCGGCGTCCAGGCGATCGGCGATGCCGCGCGCATGATCCGTGCAGGCGAAGCCGATGTCGCGATCTGCGGCGGCGCGGAGGCCTGCATCGATATCGTCAGCATCGGCGGCTTTGCCGCGGCCCGCGCACTGTCGAGCGGATTCAACGACGAGCCCGCGCGCGCCTCGCGCCCGTTCGATCGCGACCGCGACGGCTTTGTCATGGGCGAAGGCGCGGGCATCCTGGTGATCGAGGAGCTGGAGCATGCACTGGCGCGCGGCGCCTCCCCGATTGCGGAAATCGTGGGCTACGGCACGACGGCGGACGCCTATCACATGACGTCGGGCCCGCCCGATGGCGACGGCGCCCGCCGTGCCATGGAGATCGCGCTCCGCCAGGCGAAGCTTGCGCCCGCGGATTTGCAACATTTGAACGCGCATGCGACGTCGACGCCGGCCGGCGACGAAAGCGAGCTCGGCGCGATCGCCGCGCTGTTCGGCCGCAACCGGAACATCGCGGTGAGCGCGACGAAATCGGCCACCGGCCATCTGCTCGGCGCTGCCGGCGGACTCGAGGCGATCTTCACCGTCCTCGCCTTGCGCGACCAGGTCGCGCCGCCGACGCGCAATTTCGAAAACGCAGATCCCGGCGCTGATGGCATCGACATCGTCGCAGGCAGCGCGCGGCCGATGCCGATGCTCAACGCCATCTCCAACGGATTTGGCTTCGGCGGGGTGAATGCCAGCGTGATCTTCCGCCGGATGGGCTGAACGAGAGGCCTTGTAATCGCGGCACGCTTCGTTACCAAACCGGGATGATCGAAACGAATTTCTGGCTGTTCCTGGCCGCAGCGTGTCTCATTGCCGCCGTTCCCGGCCCCGGCATCTTCTACGTCGCGGCACGGACCTTGTCCGAAGGACGCGCCAGCGGCTTTGCGTCAACCGCGGGCACCGCGCTGGGCGGGCTGGTTCATGTCGTCGCGGGCAGCCTCGGCGTCTCCGCGATCATCCTTGCCAGTGCGGAGCTGTTTGCCGTCGTGAAATTCATCGGCGCGCTCTATCTGGTCTGGCTCGGCATCAAGACCTTCCGCAGCGCCGGCCGCGCGCTCTCGCTGGAGAACGAGCCCGTCGGCGACAGGCGCGCGTTCCGCGACGGCGTGCTGGTCGAGGCGCTGAACCCGAAGACCGCCGCATTCTTCCTCGCCTTCATTCCGCAGTTCCTCGATCCCGCGGGATCGAGCCCCACGCTGCAATTCATCGTGCTCGGCGCGATCTCGGTGATCCTGAACACGCTCGCCGATGTCGTCGTCGTGCTGATGGCAACTGCAACGCGCACGCAGCTGATTGGCAGGCCACATCTGATGCGGCGTCTCACGCAGGGCTCGGGCGTCTTCATCGCCGGCCTTGGCCTCTCGCTCGCGCTGGCGCGGCGGCCGGTGCAGGGCTAGCTCGCGTCATTCCCGACGGGCATCCACCGAAAAAAGAAAGGGGCCGCAGCCCCTTTCTCAGATTTCACCAGTGGTGCCAATGATGCCAGCGGTGCCAGCGAGCCCAATGATGCCAGCGCCAGCCGTCACCCCAATGATGGTGCCAGCCGTAACCACCCCAGTAGTGCGGATGGTAGTAGCCTCCATGGTAGTGGCGTTGCCAGCAATGGCCCCATTCATTGCAGACATAGCCGGTCGGCACCTCGATCGGTGCTGCTGACGCAGCCCCGCTCGACAGCGTGACCCCGCCAAGTGCGGCAAGGCCGACAAACGCAGATACAAGTTTCATGATGTTCACCTCCTAACATCCGTTGGAGGCGATGAGTGCGTCCTGCGTTCGGCGCCTTACGCAGGTTTAATACCGATGAACGATTTCGATGAAGCGATCGGCTCGCGATGACGGCGTGCGCGCAACATTGTCGCCATCGCCCCGAAACACTTTCCAACCCGTAATGACCAAGATGTAACGCGTGGAATTCGAACGACCCATCGCTCGCGGCTCACCCATGGTTGTTGCGATGGAGAGTTCGATGAGGATGATGTCCTGGTCGCGTTATCGCCTCCTGACAAGGTCGTTGTCGCGCACCGCGCGTCGCTGTCACGACGCGAAGATGCGCAAGACCCGGCAGCGCCGACGCGCCATGCGCCGCCTAGGCGGCACGAGCTCGCCGCCGAAGCGCCCGTGACCTGCGGCTTGCTTGTGGAATGGGCGGCAGCAGGCTACTCCAGTCGTGCTGCTATCTCGTCCGGCATTTCGAAGGATCGGCGCCCGATGCTTGCCCCGCAAAGTCGCACATACGAGTCCCACGGCCTGCGGCTGCACTATGCCGATTGGGGCAATCACGGCGCGCCCGTCGCCATCCTGGTCCATGGCGGCCGCGATCATTGCCGGAGCTGGGACGCCATCGCCCGCTCGCTTCAGCCGCACTTTCACGTGCTCGCGCCCGATCTGCGCGGCCATGGCGATTCCGACTGGACCAAGGGCGGCAGCTACGCGCTGACCGAGTATGTCTACGACCTCGCCCAGCTCATTCGCAGCATCGCAGCGCCTCAAGTGACTCTCATTGGTCATTCCATGGGCGGCATGGTGAGCCTGATCTTTTCGGGGTCGTTCCCAGAGCTGGTCACGAAGCTCGTCGTCCTCGACGGCGTCACCATGTTGCCGGACACCCCCAAAGCGCCGACGCATGAGCGCATCAGCAAATGGGTCAGCCAGCTCGACAGGCTGCACGACCGCACGCCGCGCCGCTATGCGACCCTCGAAGACGCGGCCGCGCAGATGGTGCTTCACAACAAGCGCCTCGCCCGCGACCTCGCGCTGCATCTTGCAACGCACGGCTCGCGGCGGAATGAGGACGGCACCTATAGCTGGAAGTTCGATCCCTACCAGCGCRCCTCTGCGCCGCACCGGCTCTGGCCGGACGATCACGTCGCGCTGTGGTCGCGCATCACAAGTCCGACGCTGCTGCTGAATGCCGGAGAAAGTTTTCTCGCGGGTGCCAGGGCCGCAGGCCTGGAGCGCTATTTCCCGCAGGCACGCATCGAGACCATCGCCGGCGCGGGGCACTGGCTACAGCATGACAAGCCGCAAGAGGTGTTGAGTGAGATCCGGCGGTTTCTCGGGCTCGCCGAAGACGGCGGCTAGCTCCACTGCCGTAGCGTGGGCAAAGGCGCAAGGCGCCGTGCCCACCACGCAGCCAGATTGCGAGAATAAGTTTGGTGGGCACGCTTCGCATTGCCCACCCTACGGCAGAATCGTAGCCCGGAAAAACCTAGCTCAACGTCCCCGCATGCACCCACCAACCGGGGTGGGTGCGCCGGATCTTTTCCGCGCCGGCATGCGCATCGCTCGCTGCGCCATAGATCGCAAAGCAAGTCGCGCCGGAGCCGGACATGCGGGCCAGCTTGACGCCGGCGGAGTCACGCAAGGCTTCCAGCACCTCGCCGATCACAGGCTCGATGCGCAGCGCAGGGGCTTCGAGATCGTTGGCCACGGTTTCGAGAACGTCGACCCAATCGGCGATCGACTCACCCTCTTCGGGCCACGCCGGAGCGTCGAGAACGGACGTTGCGCCGACCAAGAGTTCGCCGTTGCGCAGGCCCAGCGCCTGGAACACGTCCTTGGTGGCAACAGGCACGCGCGGATTGACCATCACGCAGGGCATGCTCGGCAGCGCCAGCGGCAGGAGCTGCTCGCCGACGCCGGTCATGTCGCAGGCGCGCGAGAACAGGCACACCGGCACGTCGGCGCCGGTGGCGAGCGCAACCTTCTGCAGGCGCGGATCGTCGAGCGAGAGATTGTTGAGACGTGCGAGCAGCCGCAGTGCCGCCGCGGCATCGGCCGAGCCGCCGCCGATGCCGRCCGCGACGGGAAGCACCTTGTCGAGCGCGAAGGCCCCGAGCTTCAGGTTCGGCACGGCCTCGGCCAGGAGCCTGGCCGCCTTGACCACGAGATTGTCCGCGGTATCGCCGCAGGCCGCGGCCAGCGGCCCGGTGGTGACGAGCTTCAGCTCGCCGCCCGGCTCCAGCGTCAGCTGGTCCGCGCAGTCGGCAAACGCGACCACGCTTTCGAGATCATGATAGCCGTCGGCACGACGGCCGACGACGCGAAGGCTCAGATTGACCTTCGCGCGCCCTTCTTCAATCAACGCCGACATTGGCGATCAGCCCCCAAACGCGCTCTTAGCCGCCCTTGCCGTCGTCCTTCTTCTTGTCCGCCTGCGCGGCCGAAGAGTTCGAATCGTCGGTCATACCGTTGGCGATCTTGGCCTCGATCTTCGGAAGCTCCTCCGGCTCGGGCTTGAGATCGCGGGCGTGGGCCCACTGGAATTTCGCTTCCAGCGTACGGCCGACGCGCCAATAGGCATCACCAAGGTGATCGTTGATGGTGGGATCCTCGGGCTTGAGGTCGATCGCGCGCTCGAGGTTCTTCACCGCCTCTTCGTAATTGCCGATGCGGTAATAGGCCCAGCCGAGGGAGTCGACGATGTAGCCGTCGTCGGGACGCTGCTCGACGGCACGCTTGATCATCTTCATGCCTTCGTCGAGATTCACGCCCTGGTCGATCCAGGAATAGCCGAGATAGTTGAGGACATGCGGCTGGTCGGGCTGGAGCTCGAGCGCCTTCTTCATGTCGGCTTCGGCCTTGCTCCACTCCTTGGAGCGCTCCTCGCAAATGCCGCGATAATAATACCAGACGCTGTTGGCCTTGTCGTTGCCGGCCGGCAGCACGTCGATGCCCCGCGAATAGGTCGCGCCGCAATCGCCGAACTTCTTGCGGCCGCGCTCGATATTGCCGAGCGCCATGATGGCTTCGAGATCCTTGGAATCGTCCGATGTGACGCCCTTGAGGATCTTGATCGCCTCGTCGGTGCGGTCGGCGGAATCCAGATCGATGGCGAGCTGGATCTGCGCGTTGCGCTTCAACGGCGAGGTCGCGGGCACCCGCTCATAAACCTTGATCGCCATCTGCGGCCGCTTCACCGATTCATAGAGATCGGCGAGCGAGAGCAGCGCCAGCGGATGGGTCGGCTGGAGATAGAGCGCGAGCTGAAGATAGACCAGCGCCAGATCCTCGCCGCCGCGGCGGGTCAGCGTGGCACCGATGCCGTAGAGCGCTTCGGCGGCACCAGCTTGCGCGGAGTCGGCCAGCGGCGGCATCTTCTTGCCGGCCTTGGTGTCGCGCAGACCTTCCACGATCAGCGGATGGCGGGCGAGCTTCTTGTCGAAAGCCAGGTAGACGGTGGTCGCGGCCGCGGAATCCTTGTTGCGCGACAGCCAGCGGGCATAGGCCTCGGTGACGCGCAGCATGGAATCGTCGAGCTTGTAGGCGCGCTCGAAGCGGACGCCGGCGTCCTTCTCCTTGCCGGAGAGCTCGAGGATCATGCCGGCATGGAGGTCCTTGAACAGCGGATACCATTCCGGACCGGCGAGCTTGTCGATGGTGGCGACGCCGCCCTTGGCATCGCCCGCGCCATAGGCGGCCCAGCCCGACAGCAGCGTGGCGACGAGATCGGTGATCGGACCGCGGATCGACTGGTTGATGTTGGTTTGCGCGGTCGCGTATTTCTTCATCTTGAGATCGTGCACCCCGACGACGAGACGCGCGACGCGGTTGGTCTTGTCGATGGTCAGGACGCGCTCGGCGAGCTTGACCGCCTCGTCGATGTCACCGTCGGCAACCGACGAGATGAAGGCGCGATCGAGCAGCTCGTTGTTCTTGGGATCGGTGCGGAGCGCCGAGCGGTAGAATGCGGCGGCCGAGGCCGCGTCGCGCTCGACGCTGGCGTGGCGGGCGGCGAGATAGCTGCCGGAGGTCGTCAGCGACTTCAGATCGTTCCGGGTCGGGAATTGCGCCGCCGTGTCGGACGGATGGTCCGGCGTCTGCGCCAGGACCGCGCCGGGGACCGTCGCGATCGCTGTGCCCATGAGGGCGATGGCGGCAACAGTCCAGCGGTTGAAACGATTTGAGAACATCAGGGGCTCGCCTTGAGTTGTAGTGCCTGGGTTTGCAGCAGTAGGCCGTATCGCATGCGAACGCGGCCGGTGGCATGGGGACCCGGAACCGTCGGGCCGACAATGCCGCTTTTGGCGCTTCACCGCAAGGATTCGGGCATGCGATCCCCTCCGCACGCCCCAAATCGGCCGACTACGCCCCAAGACGCTGCCAGTATGGCCTTATCGTGGCCGCGGACCGCTACCCCGGGCCGGTTCTCACGCGAACGTGCGTCACAATGCCGGGGGCACGTCACATTGGCCCCGGCTCGATCGCTTTGGTCCAATGATCCCGGCTTGCATGGCCTAGCTTACATGGCCTCGTAGTTCGGACCGCCGCCGCCCTCCGGGGGAACCCAGGTGATGTTGCCGTTGGGGTCCTTCACGTCGCAGGTTTTGCAGTGGACGCAGTTCTGGGCATTGATCTGGAAGCGCGGGCTCGCGCCTTCCTCGACCCACTCATAGACCCCGGCCGGGCAATAGCGATTCGAGGGACCGGCGAAGACGTCGTGCTCCGAGGTCTTCTGCAGGTTCATGTCGGCGACCTTGAGATGGACCGGCTGGTCCTCCTCATGATTGGTGTTGGACAGGAACACCGACGAGAGCTTGTCGAACGAGATCTTGCCGTCCGGCTTCGGGTAGTTCTTCGGCGCGTGGCTCTTCGCCGGATCAAGCGTGGCGCGATCGGGCTTCGCATGCGACTGCGTGCCGAACAGCGAGCCACCGAACAGCGTGTTGCACCACATGTCGAAGCCACCGAGCGCGACGCCGAGCACGGTGCCGAACTTCGACCATAGCGGCTTGACGTTGCGGACCAGGAACAGGTCCTTGCCGACCGCCGAGGACCGCCAGGCGTTCTCGTAGTCGACGATCTCGTCATTGGCGCGATCGGCAGCGAGCGCGGCCGCGACATGCTCTGCGGCGAGCATGCCGGTGCCCATCGCATTGTGCACGCCCTTGATGCGAGGCACGTTGACGAAGCCCGCCGCACAACCGACCAGCGCGCCGCCGGGGAAGCTCAGCTTCGGCACCGACTGATAGCCACCTTCGGTGATGGCGCGCGCGCCATAGGCGAGCCGCTTGGCGCCCTCGAAGGTGCCGCGGATCGAGGGATGGGTTTTGAAGCGCTGGAACTCGTCGAACGGCGACAGATACGGATCGTCGTAGTTGAGATGCACGACGAAGCCGACGGCGACGAGATTGTCGTCATAGTGATAAAGGAACGAGCCGCCGCCGGTCTTCAGGTCGAGCGGCCAGCCGAACGAATGCTGGATCATGCCCTTCTGGTGCTTGGCGGGATCGATCTGCCAGACTTCCTTGAGGCCGATGCCGAACTTCGCCGGCTCGCTCTTGGAATCCAGTGCAAACTTCGCGATCAGCTGCTTGGTCAGGCTGCCGCGCGCGCCCTCGGCGAACAGAGTGTACTTGCCGAGCAGTTCCATGCCGCGGGTAAAGGAGTCCTTCGGCTTGCCATCGCGGCCGATGCCCATGTCGCCTGTGGCGATGCCCTTCACCGCGCCCTGCTCGTCATAGAGCACCTCAGCGGCGGCAAAGCCCGGATAGATCTCGACGCCAAGCGCCTCGGCCTTGCGCGCCAGCCAGCGGCAGACATTGCCGAGCGAGCCGATATAGCAGTGATGATTGTCCATCAGCGGCGGCATGATGAAGTTCGGCAGCTTGATCGCGCCGCCTCCCGTCATCCAGTAGAAGCGGTCGTCCTTCACCTGCGTCTTCAGCGGACAGTCGGAATCCTCGCGCCAGTCCGGGATCAGCTTGTCGAGCCCGGCCGGATCGATCACGGCGCCGGAGAGAATGTGCGCACCGACCTCGGAGCCCTTCTCCACCACGACGACGTTGAGATCGGCATTGAGCTGCTTCAGCCGGATCGCGGCCGCCAGGCCAGACGGGCCGGCGCCGACGATGACGACGTCGAATTCCATGGATTCGCGCGGGGGAAGTTCTTCGGTGCTCATCTGATCTCAGCCCTTGAGACGGTTCCTCGTCATTTGCGCCCCCTTGTTTCCGATTTTTCCGGGTAGGACAACCACGGAAATGCGTTCCACTGGGATGCAAGGCACCCCAAACTGATATAGTAAAAGTCTGACTTTCCAAATGATCCCCGAGCCCGCACCCACCGTCCGAGAGCTTCTCGCCTTCTATCTGGAGGCCGGGGTCGATTGCGCGCTCGCGGAGGAACCTGTCGACCGCCTGGCGGAATTGGATGCTCCGCCGCCGGCCCCGCGCGCCGCACCTCCGGTCGAGGCACCACGGCCTGTTGCCGCGCCCGCGGTGATGCGCGGCGAGGCCGCACCTGCGCCGGACATTGCGATCGCCTCCGCACGCGAGGCCGCGCGTACCGCGCCGACGCTCGAGGCACTGCGCGAGCTGATGCAGAATTTTGAAGGCTGCGCGCTGAAGCATACCGCGACGCGGCTGGTGTTCGCCGACGGCAATCCGCAGGCGCGCATCATGTTCGTCGGCGAGGCGCCGGGCCGCGACGAGGACATCGAGGGGCTGCCCTTCGTCGGGCGGAGCGGCAAGCTGCTCGACCTCATGATCGGCGCGATCGGGCTCAACCGCACCACCGCCTACATCGCCAACGTGATTCCCTGGCGGCCGCCCGGCAACCGCACGCCGACGCCGCAGGAAACGCAGATCTGCCTGCCCTTCATCCAGCGCCAGATCGAGCTGGTGAATCCCGACGTGCTGGTGACGCTCGGCAATCCCTCAACGCAGACGCTGCTGTCGACGCGCGAGGGCATCATGCGCACCCGCGGCCGCTGGTTCGACTACGAGACGGGTGGGCGCACCATCCGCGCGCTGCCGACGTTCCACCCGGCCTATCTCTTGCGCTCACCGTCGTACAAGCGGCTGGCCTGGCAGGATCTGCGCGCGATCGCGAAGGTGCTGGCGGGATAGCGAGCTGTCGTAGGGTGGGCAAAGCGAAGCGTGCCCACCATCACTAGGTCGACGACGGATAGACTTGATGGTGGGCACGGCGCTTTGCGCCTTTGCCCACCCTACGATTTCAGCGTTTGTCGCTACGTCCCCTTCGGCCGTACGATGGCCCAGCCGATGCGCAGCAACTGCTGGCGGCCAGTCACCAGCCATTCGAACGCGCGCGGCACTTCCGGAACGATGCCGGGAAAGCGCGCGAGGATTTCCGGCGGCGGGGTGCCGGCGGTGTCGGAGGCGCGCCAGACCACGACGCCGCCGGTCTCGCTGAATTTGGCCTGATTGATCCACGGCGTGCGCGCGGGCTGAGCATCGATGAAGAGATGCGGCCGGCCGGAATGCAGCGTGATCAGGCTCGCGAGCTGGGTCTCGCCGGCGACCGCGCGCAGGCGATGATTGGTGCGGCGGGCAAAGCTCTCGTCGAAGAAATCCGAGATCGCGCGCGCCGGCATCGAGGTCGCAATCTCGTTGGCGCCGGTCAAGGGCAGAAACAGCACGGCGAGCACGACGCCGGCTGCGGGCGCCAGGACGGCGGCAGCCCACACCGTCCGCAGCACCCGCGCGCGGCGCATCGCGATGAGGTCCCCGGCCGTCACGACCACGGCAAGTCCCGACATGACCAGTACGACACCGGCACCGCCGACGACGGCATCGAGCCCGAGCAGCCCGGAGATCAGGACCGCGCCGAGCGCAGGCGCCAGCGCGAAGAAATAGACGAAGTTGTGCGCGAGCGGCTCGACCGGCGGCCGGTAGATGATCGGCGCTTCCTCGCCCTTGGCGACGAACAGGCCGCTATTGAGAAAGGTCAGCGCCGGGATCGCCGCCGCGCCAAGCACGAGCCCGCCGAGCAGCCAGGCCGCGTGCAGCGCGCGGGCGTTCAGCGCGGCGACTTCAGGCAGGGTCGGCATGACAAGCGTCTCGGCGCGCATCAGCCAGACCGCATAGGGCAGCGCCAGCACGGCGACGACGATCAGCGCGAACAGCGGATCGAGCGCGCGTAGCGTCCGGCGTCCGCCGGCGGTCGAGATCGCGAAGACGACGAGCAGGAGGAGAAGGAAGATCGCCGCGGGCGTCGTCAGCAGCAAGAGGCCCGCCTCGATCGACCAGGCGAACCAGGCATTGCCGCGGCGCTGGCCGATGATCTGCCAGGAATGCAACAGCAGCAGCGCCCAGAGCGGCCGCGCCAGCACCAGCGGGCCAAAGTCGAGCGCCGGCGAGGAGAAGGCCAGCACCGTCATGGTCAGCAGCACGGCGAGCACCGCCTGCTGTGAGCCGACCACGGCGCGGGAGAGATGATAGAGCGCGATGAAGGTCGCGACCTCGCAGAGCTGGGCGAGGACATAGACGCCGAACATGTGGCCGCCGGCGGCGCGATAGGCGATGTCGGCGAGCCAGACCGGGAGCGGCGGGCCCAGATCAGTACCGACCTGGTACTCGCGCCCGAAGGCGAGCAGGGTCGCGAGGGTGCCGGGCGGGCTGCGATAGAACACCAGCGCCACGAACAGCCACATCGCGGCCTGGAGCAGCACGGCGATCCACACGATCAGCCGCGGCCGGGCGCGAATGAGCTCGATGACCAGGGAGGTAAACCGCATACAACGTCCGAAAGATGCAGCCAACCCGTCCAGCCGGCCCTATTCGCTCACATCTGTTTTGATAAAGGGCGCTGCGCGTTGTGGCAACGACCGTCTGCCCTAGAGGCCCGCTGGCGCATCAATTTCAACGCTTGCTTCCACCTGCACGTCCATCTCGGTCACCGCAAACAAGTCCCGCACCGGCTCGACCGTCCAGGGCATGTGCTTGGCGCGGGCGGCGGCGACGGGGGCGAAGAAGCTGCGGTGGTGGACGGTGGGGCCGAGGCGGTCGAGCGCGTCGAGGTGCTCGGGAACGGCGTAGCCCTTGTGCTGCTCGAAACCGTAGCCGGGGCAGTCCTGCGCCAGCGCGCACATCAGCCGGTCGCGCGTTACCTTGGCGATGATCGAGGCGGCGGCGATCGACAGGACGATGCCGTCGCCGCCGATCACGGCCTCGCAGTCGCAGGCGGTGTCGAGCCGATCGCGGCCGTCGACAAACACATGACGCGGCGTGTCGGGCAGCGCCACCACGGCGCGCTTCAACGCCCACAGCGAGGCACGCAGGATGTTGTCGCGGTCGATCCGGGAGCGCGAGGCGACGGCGACCGACACCTGCGCGGTGGCGCAGATCTTGTCGAACAGTCTTTCCCGTTCCTCGGCCGTCAGGCGCTTGGAATCGTCAATGCCGCGCGGAATGCGGTCGGGATCGAGAATCACGGCGGCCGCCACCACGGGACCAGCCAGAGGCCCGCGGCCGGCCTCGTCGCAGCCGGCAACCGGCCAGATGCCACGCTTGATCAGCGCGCGCTCGCGGCGGAAGCTCGGCGAGGCGACGGCGATGATGGCGCGCTGCCTACCGGCCGCCCCCTTGGCCGCCTTCGCAAGCGCTGCCTTCTTGGCGGCATTCTTCTTCGACGCGCCCTTCTCTGGCGCGTCTTTGGTCGGCTTCCTGGTCGACTTGTCCCGAATCATGGCCGGGATCGTGCGCAAGCGGCCCGGCCGGCGCAACCGGGAACCCCGGACAATTCCCGTTATTCAGACCAGCCGCCTACTCTGCCAGATGCACCCGCCGGTCCTCACCGACCTCGATGCCCGGCGCGACCACGACCTCCCAGGGATGGCTGTCGGGGTCGGCGAAATAGCCGGAATAACCGCCGTAGTCGGTCTCATGCGCCGCTTTCAGCAGTGCCGCGCCCTTGCCGACGGCGAAGGCCAGAACCGCATCGACCTCGCCGCGCGTGGCGCAGTTCCAGGCGAGCGTGATGCCGCGGAAGGTCGCGGGCCTCGGATTGTCCGGCAACTTGGCATCGGCCGCGAGCTTATCCCAGTGAAACAGGGCCAGCACCGGACCACCGGTATCATAGAAGGCGACGGCCTCGCCGGTCCCCTTCAGCCGACGCGAGAAGCCGAGCGCGTCATAGAAGGCGATGCTGGCGCGAATGTCGCTCACACCCAGTGTGATGACGGTGAGCCGCGGCACCGGCGCGGCAAGTTCCTGGCTCATGCTACGCCTCTTTCGCTTCCCGGTCAGAACAGGCTGAGCTGATCGCCGTTCCGCTTCGGCCTCGCAAAGTGATCCGTCGTCAGCTTGGAGCGCCGCTTGTTCAGCCCAAGCCTGTCGCAGGCGATCTCGAAGCGGCGGCCGATGGTCCAGGCCATCGGTCCGGTGCCCTTCATCCGCTCACCCCATTTCGCGTCGTAATCGCGGCCGCCGCGCATGTCGCGGATCAGGGTGAAGACGTGGCGGTAGCGGTCCGGATAGTTGGCCATCAGCCATTCGCGGAAGAGATCACGCACCTCCAGCGGCAGCCGCAGCAGCACATAGGAGGCTTCCTTGACGCCGGCATGGGCGGCGGCATCGAGAATGCGCTCGATCTCGGAATCGTTCAGCGCGGGGATCACGGGCGCGACCATCACGGTGGTCGGAATGCCGGCCTCCGAGAGCTGCTTCAGCGCCTCCAGCCGCTTCGGCGGCGTCGCCGCGCGCGGCTCCATGGTCCGCGCGAGTTTTGGATCGAGCGAGGTGACCGAGATCGCGACCTTGGCGAGGTTGCGCTTGGCCATCCGCGCGAGAATGTCGATGTCGCGCACGACCAGCGCCGACTTGGTGACGATGCCGACCGGATGGCCGGCGCGCTCCAGCACTTCGAGAATGCCGCGCATGATCTTACGCTCGCGCTCGATCGGCTGATACGGATCGGTATTGGTCCCGATCGCGATCATCCGCGGCTCGTAGCCGGTCGCGGCCAGCTCCTTCTCGAGCAGCGAAGGCGCCTCGGGCTTGGCAAACAGCTTTGACTCGAAGTCGAGCCCCGGCGACAGGCCGAGATAGGCGTGCGTCGGCCGCGCGAAGCAATAGACACAGCCGTGCTCGCAGCCGCGATAGGGATTGATCGAGCGGTCGAAGCCGATATCGGGGGATTCGTTGCGGGTGATCACCTTGCGCGAGGTGTCGACGCCAACGGTGGTCTTGAACGGCGGCAGCTCCTCCAGGCTCTGCCAGCCATCGTCGAAGGCGACGCGGGCCTCGGCCTCGAAGCGGCCGCTGGCATTGGACTGGGCGCCCCGCCCTCGCCTGCGCTGTTTGTCGATGGCGACCGCCAGTTCGGGAAAATCAGAGTCCGCACCCGCCGGCTCGGAGGGCGCCGTGACCGGCGGGTGCTTGAGAGCATGAGAGGATGCTGGACTCATGAAGCCAAGATAGCACGCCAAARGAACAAATCAAGAACACAAACAAAAAACTGAAAAACAACCCCATGCACAGTAGCCGCCCAAATTTCGGGCGCGGTCCTTTGACCTCACGCAACACACCGGTCGCGGCGATCCTGTTCGATGCCGGACAGGGATCAATCGCACCGGAACAAAGTTGGTGACGATCGCTGGGTGAAAGTCAGCAGGAACATGACAAATCAACGACAATCGGCCTCAGGGAGCAGCGAGCTCGATCTGCTCGATCGCTATTGGCGCGCCGCGAACTACCTCTCCGTCGGGCAAATCTATCTGCTCGACAATCCGCTGCTGCGCGAGCCGTTGCGGCCGGAGCACATCAAGCCGCGCTTGCTCGGACATTGGGGCACGACGCCCGGTTTGAACTTCATCTACGCCCATCTCAACCGCGTCATCCGCGCGCTCGATGTCAGCGTGCTCTATATCTGCGGTCCCGGCCACGGCGGCCCGGGCATGGTGGCCAACACCTATCTCGAAGGCAGCTACAGCGAGATCTATCCTGACGTCGCGCGCGATACGGACGGATTGCGAAAACTTTTCAGGCAGTTCTCCTTCCCCGGCGGCATTCCGAGCCACGCGGCGCCGGAAACGCCGGGCTCGATCCACGAAGGCGGCGAGCTCGGCTACGCGCTGGTGCATGCCTATGGCGCCGCATTCGACAATCCCGACCTGATCGTCGCCTGCGTCGTCGGCGATGGCGAGGCGGAAACCGGCCCGCTCGCGGCGTCCTGGCACTCAAACAAGTTCCTGAATCCCGCCCATGACGGCGCCGTGCTGCCGATCCTGCACCTCAACGGTTACAAGATCGCGAACCCGTCCGTGCTCGGACGGATGCGCGACGCGGAGATCCGCGACCTGTTCCGCGGGTTCGGCCACGAGCCGCTGTTCGTCGAGGGCGACGATCCCGAATTGATGCACCAGGCCATGGCGGATGCGCTCGACGTCGCGCTCGCCAGCATCCGCTCGATCCAGCAGCATGCCCGCGACGGCCGCAAGAGCGTCGAGCGGCCGCGCTGGCCGATGATCGTGCTGCGCAGCCCGAAGGGCTGGACCGGCCCGAAGGAGGTCGACGGCAAGAAGGTCGAGGGCTTTTGGCGCGCACATCAGGTTCCCGTTGCGGGCTGTCGCGAGAACCCGGCGCATCTGAAAATCCTCGAAGACTGGATGCGCAGCTACGAGCCCGAGAAGCTGTTCGACGGCAGCGGCGCGCTTATTCCCGAGCTCCAGGCTCTGGCGCCCGAAGGTAACAGGCGCATGGGCGCCAATCCGCACGCCAATGGCGGCCTGTTGAAGAAGGAGTTGAAGCTGCCGGACTTCCGCAGTTTTGCGTTGGACGTGCCGCAGCCCGGCGGCGTCACCGGCGAAGCGACGCGTGAGCTCGGCAAATTTTTGCGCGACGTCATCCGCCTCAACGCCGAGGCGCGCAACTTCCGCATCATGGGTCCGGACGAGACCGCGTCAAACCGGCTCGACGCCGTGTTCGAGGCGACCGAACGGGTCTGGATGGAGCCGACGGAGCCTTACGACGTGCATCTCGCCCAAGACGGCCGCGTGATGGAGGTTTTGAGCGAGCATCTCTGCCAGGGCTGGCTCGAGGGTTATCTGCTCACCGGCCGCCACGGCTTGTTCTCCTGCTACGAGGCCTTCATCCACATCGTCGATTCCATGTTCAACCAGCACGCCAAATGGCTGAAGGTGACGCGGCATCTGCCCTGGCGGCGACCGATCGCCTCGCTGAACTATCTCCTGACCTCGCATGTCTGGCGGCAGGACCATAACGGCTTCAGCCATCAGGATCCCGGCTTCGTCGATCTCGTCGCCAACAAGAAGGCCGACATCGTCCGCATCTACTTCCCGCCCGATGCCAACACGCTGTTGTGGATCGCCGATCACTGCCTGCGCACCTATGACCGCATCAACGTGATCGTTGCCGGCAAGCAGCCAGCCCCGCAATGGCTATCGATGCAGGACGCCGCCACGCATTGCGATGCCGGCATCGGCATCTGGACCTGGGCCGGCACGGAGGATGCGGATGGCGAGCCCGACGTCGTGATGGCCTGCGCCGGCGACGTGCCGACACTGGAGACGCTCGCCGCCGTCGATCTGCTGCGCAAGGCGCTGCCCGACCTGAAGATCCGCGTCGTCAACGTCGTCGACCTCATGACGCTGCAGCCGAAAGACCAGCACCCGCACGGCCTGTCCGACCGCGATTTCGACAGCCTGTTCACATCAGACAAGCCCGTGGTCTTCGCCTATCACGGCTATCCCTATCTCATCCACCGTCTCACCTATAACCGCACCAACCATGCCGGAATGCATGTGCGCGGCTTTGCCGAGGAAGGCACCACGACGACGCCGTTCGACATGGTCGTGCTCAACGGGCTCGACCGCTATCACCTCGCGATCGAGGCGATCGCGCGCGTGCCGGGTCTGGCGACCAGGGCCGCGCAGGTGCAACAGCAGTTCCGCGACAAACTGATCGAACATTCGCACTATGTGCGCGAACACGGCGAGGACATGCCTGAAATCCGCGACTGGGTCTGGCCGGGCAAGACGGGTTGACGTCATGACGGTGTCGGTCCTCGTCCTCAACTCGGGCTCGTCGAGCATCAAGTTCGGCCTGTTCGACATCGCGGCGGCCGAGCCTGCCCTGCTCTGCAAGGGCCTGCTCGACGAGCAAGAGGCGAAGCCGCGGCTCGTGGTGAAAAGCCCCGCGGGCGGAGACCTTTTCGAGACGCAGAGGGAAGCATCCGATGCGGACAGCGGCCATCTGTTCGCGGACGTGCTCGGCTTCATCGAGGAGCGTTTTGCCGACCACCGCCTGCGCGCCGTCGGTCACCGCATCGTTCATGGCGGGCCGGATTATTCGGGCCCGGTTGAGCTGACTGACGACGTCTACGCAAAGCTGGACGCACTGACGCCACTGGCGCCGCTGCACCAGCCGCGCTGCCTTGAACCTGTCGGCATCATCAGCACGATCCGGCCTGAACTGACGCAGATCGCCTGTTTCGATACGGCCTTCCATCACAGCATGGCTCCACCCGCGAGCCGCTTCGCCATCCCGCGGCGCTATGAAGAGCGCGGTATCCGGCGCTACGGCTTTCACGGCCTCTCGTTCGAATATGTCGCGGGGCGCCTCGCGAAAATCGCGCCGCAGTTCATTGCCAAGCGCACCATCATCGCGCATCTCGGCAATGGCGCCAGCCTGTGCGCCTTGCGCGATGGCCGCAGCGTCGACACCACGATGGGGCTGACGCCGCTCGATGGCCTCGTGATGGGCACCCGGAGCGGCACGATCGATCCCGGCGTGCTGCTCTATCTGCAACAGCACGAGAGGATGCCGGTCGAGGATGTCCAGCACCTGCTCTATCACGAGTCAGGCCTGCTCGGCGTCTCCGGCATCTCTGCCGACATGCGCACGCTGCTGGCGAGCCGTGAGGCGGCGGCGCGGCAGGCGGTCGAGCTCTTCACCTTCCGTGCGGCGCAGCAGGTCGCGGTGATGGCGACCACGCTGGGCGGGCTGGACTGTCTGGTCTTCACCGGCGGCATCGGCGAGCATGCGAAGGAAATCCGCACCGCGATTGGTGAGCGGCTCGGGTGGCTCGGCGTGCATATTGACGCGGGTGCGAATGACGCGGCACGCGAGCGGATCAGCAGCAGTGGCAGCACCGTCAATGTGTTCGTCATTCCGACGAATGAGGAGCTGACGATCGCTCGGCATTGCGCGGCTGTGCTGCGAGTGAAATGAAAGCCCGGTCGACCGCTGCATCTTTCCCTTCTCCCCCGTGGGAGAATTTCAGCGGGCCATGACTTCTCGGGCCATGACTTGTCGGGCCATGACTTGTCGCAGCGCTGCTGCGCCACTGTCGAAATGACCATGGTGCGCAAAGCAAACGATTTCGCCAGCGCTTCGAGCACCATGGGCCAACTACGTCGCTCCGCTCAGTACGGAGAGTACCCGCCCGGGCAAACATAGTTTCCGTAAGCGTCATAGCCGCAGCCGCTGCGGTAGTAGGCCCCCGTCGCAGCTGCGCCGATCGCCGCGGCCCCCACTGCCGCCGCACCGACGCCGTAACGATATCCGCGATACCCTGCATAAGCGCCCCGATAGCCGTAACGCCCGCCGCGCACGGCGACAGCACCGCCCCGATATCCACGCGCCGCGACCGCGCCCCCGCGGTAGCCTCCTGCCCGCACGGCACCGCCGTGGAAACCTCCTGCGCGCATGGCGCCGCCGCGACCGCCGCGGGCAGATGCGTCATCGGGAGTGAAGGCGACAAGCAGCATAGCTGCGGCTGCCGAAGCGATGAGAGCTTGACGCAACATCAGCGTACTCCTTCTTCGAGGGAGGAAGCCGCGGACAGCTGCACATCGCGTTGACCGCGGGTCCGATCGAAGTCTCGTGCGCTGGAGCTTCGTGCCTTTGATTTGGATCAACGTTCATCTACATGAACGACGGTTCCCCGCCCGCACAGTGGCGTGCAGGCCGATCTCAGGCCGGTCTAATGCGTGCCCGACAGGATCTGGATGCACCCGATCACGACCTCGATCACGATCAGCACCACGACTGCGATTTCCAGACGCAGCGAGCGCTGGGTGTCGATGATGTCGGTCAGCGCGTTGGCGGTTTCCGAGACCGCGGTGAGCTTGCGCTCAAGCGTGTCAAGGCGCTCCTTCAATTCGTACTCGTCTTCGAGACGGGCATAGAGGCGGTCGAGCTCGGGCTTCTCCCAGAGCACGTCCGGTTTCTCGGCCACCGCGACACGGCCGGCGACGCGCTGCTGGACCAGAAGCGCATTGCCGATCAGTTGCAGGATGCCCTTGCGCCGGGGCGGCGTGCGGCCCTGCTCGGCGAGCCCCCGCGCGAAGGGCTCGATCACGTCGAAAACCGCGGCGACGCGGCGCTCGTCGCGGGCGAGCGAGGTGCTCTTGGCGAGCGCGTCCGCAACGATCAGCAGCCGATCGTCGGAGAATTTGGCGAGGCAGATCGGCCCGCCGGGCTGGATCGCCTCGGCGTTCTCATCCTTGCAGAGCTGCGCCTGTGCGATCTCCTCTTCAAAAGGGCTGAGCTCGCCGGTCACCCGCGGTTTCAGGCTGTCGATCAGCACCTTCTCCTCCGAAGGGAGGAGGCCGATCAGCACCACGACGCCGTAGCGGAAGATCACGACGAGCCCGGCATGGACGCGGAAGGCAGCAGGCGTCGAGGAGACAGGTGCGCCAAGCTCGAGCCCGGACGGATTGATGCGTTCGCCCAGCATCACGGCGCGGATCCGCAGGGTCGGCGCGGCCTCCGGCTTCGGCGATGTTGGCGTGGTGCCAACGGGAAGTTGATCGGCGTTCACTGGACTATCTCACTTTGCGCGGCGAGCGTTGCACGTTTTTCCCGTCACAAGGTTTGTGTCAGACTGCCGGTGCAGCCTTGCGGAACGTGCCGTCCTCGCCCCGATCATATCGGCAGAGAAAGCCCCCGTTTGAAGCTCACGGAAACGACATTCGCGGAAACATTCGGCAACAGGGCCACCCGCGCACGACATATTCGGCTGCGATAGACCGGCGGCGATCTACCATCGCATGCCGGAACACCGGCGAAAAGTTGCACTCGGCGACGCCGCGTGTTTATGACACATTCATAACAAGCTACGCTTCTCCCGAAGTGCAGACATCGAAGCCTCAATCATGCTGAGCGTCATCATACCGACCGAAGGCGTCGAGCAGACGGCGGTCGCAACCCTCGCCGCGCTGGTGCCCGGCGCCGCCGCGGGCGTCATCCGCGAAGTGCTGCTGGTCGACGGCACCCGCAACGGCGTCATCGAGCGCGTGGCGGACGTTGCAGGCTGCCGTTTCATCGGCTTCGAGGGATCCTCGCAGGGCGCCGCGCTTGCCGCCGGCGCGCTCCAGGCCCGTTCGCCCTGGCTGATGTTCCTCCCGGCCGGCGCCGTGCTGGAGACCGGCTGGATCGAGGAAACCACCCAGTTCATCCAGGCTGTCTCGACCAGCGGCAGGGATCGCGCGGCGGTGTTCCGCTACACACGGTCGCCTTATGCCGATACCGGGTTTCGCGACGTCCTCTGGGCCGTGGTGCGCAAACTGGTCGGCCCCCTCGGCGATCAGGGACTCTTGATCGCGCGCGATCATTACGACCGGATCGGCGGCTACCCGCCCCAGGCCCGCCGTTCCGAGGCGCGGCTGCTCCGGCGGCTCGGCCGCTCGTCCCGGACCATGCTGCGCAGCCGGATCGTCATGGTCGGCTGACGTCACCGATCTAATACTTGCCAAAGTCAAATAATTGTTTGACAATGGCAATTATCGAGGTGACCCATGCCATCTGCCCTTTCGTCATCCAGCCCGTCGCCATCCTGCCCCGCTTCGACCGAACAGGTCGCTGACGACCAGGTCCAGGCGGTTCGCGCCTTCAACCGCTTCTACACCCAGAAGCTCGGCGTGCTCGACCAGCAGCTCCTGAAGAGCCCGTTCTCGCTGAGCGAGGCGCGCGTGCTCTACGAGCTGGCCCATGGTGGCGAGCAGTCGGCCAAGGAGATCGGCATCGCGCTCGGGCTCGACGCCGGCTATCTCAGTCGCATCGTGCAGAACTTCGACGAGAGCGGCCTGATCGCGCGCAAGCCGCTTCCGAGCGACCGCCGGCAGGTTCAGTTGAGCCTGACCGCGAAGGGCCGCCAGGCGTTCGCCAGGCTCGAACGCTCGTCCCAGGACGACGTCGCCGCGATGCTGCGGCCGCTGCCGGATGAGGAGCGCAGCAAGCTCACCGGTGCGATGGAGACGATCGAGCGGCTGCTCGCTATGCCGCGGACGCCATCCCCGCGCGCGACCCTGCGCGAGCCCCGCCCGGGCGACATGGGCTGGGTGGTGCAGAGCCACGGCGCGCTCTACGCCAGCGAATACGGTTTCGACTCCGGCTTCGAGGCGCTGGTGGCCGAGATCGTCGCCAAATACATGACCTCCTACGATGCCTCGCGCGAGCGCTGCTGGATCGCCGACATCGAGGGCCGGCCGGTCGGCTCGGTATTTCTGGTCAAGGCCAGCGACGACGTCGCCAAGCTGCGCCTGTTGCTGCTCGATCCGGCCGCACGCGGACAGGGGCTAGGCCAACGGCTGGTCGCCGAATGCGTCTCCTTTGCCCGCGCCTGCGGCTATCGGCKGATGACGCTGTGGACGCAGAGCAATTTKGTCGCCGCGCGAAAAATCTATCAGGATGCCGGCTTCAAGCTGACCGCCACCGAGCCGCATCGCAGCTTTGGCCAGAACCTCACCGGCGAAACCTGGGAGCGCGATCTCTGATGCGGCGGCACGCGCTCATCACGGGAGAGCTCGTCGATCTCTACAAGCGCCGCGCACGACGGCTGCACGCGGAAGCGTGCCGGACTATGTGGCGCGTGGTGTGGGGCTCGCTGCGGCGGAAGAGCTAGTCGCTATCGCTGTCGCAGCGGGCGCGATGCGCATGATTGTGCCCTCGCCCCTTGCGGGAGAGGGCAGCGACGCCAGTAGATACGAACTCGCTTGGGTGAGGGGTATGTCTCCGAGCGGTCCGTGCGGATGGAGACCCCTCACCCGTCTCGCCGCTCCGCGGCGAGCCACCCTCTCCCACAAGGGGAGAAGGGAAGAGGTCCGCGCCTAGCTCAGCAAAGCAGCGTCAAAGCAACGCACTCACACCGTCGCGCCCTGCGCCTTTGCCCTTCGCAGATGCTCGTCCAGGCGCGGCATGATCTCGACGAAATTGCAGGGACGCGTGCGGTAGTCGAGCTGGGCCGCGAGGATGCCGTCCCAGCCGTCGCGACAGGCGCCGGGTGAGCCCGGCAGGCAGAAGATGTAGGTGGCGCCGGCGACGCCGGCGGTGGCGCGGCTCTGGATCGTCGACGTGCCGATCTTGGCGTGGCTGAGCATGTGGAAGGCGATCGAGAAGCCGTCCATGCGCTTCTCGAACAGTGGCTCGATCGCCTCCGGCGTGACGTCGCGTCCGGTAAAACCGGTGCCGCCGGTGGTGATGACGACGTCGATGCCGGCATCGGCAATCCAGCGGCGGACGACGGCGCGGATCGCCTCGACGTCGTCGGTGACGATCTCGCGCGCGGCGAGATGATGGCCCGCCGCGGTGAGGCGGTCGGCCAGCGTCTGGCCGGACTTGTCGTCGGCGAGCGCGCGCGTGTCAGAGACGGTGAGCACCGCGATGTTGAGCGGGATGAATTGTTTTGACTCGTCGATCGAGGCCATTGGTCCTTCCTCTCGTGTCCCGGACGCGATGCAGCGCGTCAGCGGTGCGTCGCAGACCCGGGACCCAGAGCTGAGAGACCGGCATTGTGGGCCCCGGCTCTGCAGCGCACCGCTGAAGAAGCGCTGCGCTGCGTCTGGGGCACGAAGTCCTGGCGACTACGACCCGCTGCCGAACGTGTTGCAGGCCTGGACGGTCCCTTGCTGGTAGCCGGTCATGAACCACTGCTTGCGTTGCGCCGCCGAGCCGTGCGTGAAGGAATCGGGCACGACGCGTCCCGTGGCGTGGCGTTGCAGCGTGTCATCACCGATCGCGCTCGCCGTGGTCAACGCGGCGTCGATGTCGCCGGGCTCGAGGAAGTTCGGACGCTTTTTCGACTCGCGATTGACCCAGACGCCGGACAGGCAATCGGCCTGCAATTCGACCTTCATCTGGAGCGCATTGGCCTCGGCCTTGCTGCCGGCCTGCTGCTGCAGCCGCGTCACGCGCGGAATGATGCCGAGCAGGTTCTGGATGTGATGGCCGGCCTCATGCGCGATGATGTAGGCGGTGGTGAAGTTGCAGGCGGACTTGCCGGAGCAGCCGCGGAAGCGCGTCTCGACCTCGCGGAAGAAACTGGTGTCTAGGAAGATGGTACGATCCGGCGGACAGTAGAACGGCCCCATCGCCGACTCTGCCCGGCCGCAGCGGCCGCCATTGGTGACGTTGCGGAACAGCACGACCTTCGGACCGGTGTAAGACTGGCCGCTGGCCTGGAAGATTTCGCTCCAGCGGTCGTCGATCTCGCCGAGGATGCCGGAGATCATGCTGCCCATCTCGTCGGTCGGCGCGCCGCGCTTGGCGGAGGTCGACTGACGATCGGTCTGGTAGGAAGGCGCCTGGCCGCCGCCGGTGAGGATCTCGGCGCCGCCGATCAGGATGCGCGGATCGATGCCGAAGGCATAACCGACCAGGCCGAGCACGATGATGGTGCCGATGCCCAGACCGCCGCCGCCCATCGGCAGGCCGAACCCGCCTCCGCCGCCGCCCATGCCGCCACCGCCGTCGCGGCGATCCTCAATGTCGTCGCTGCGGCGGAAATCATCATAACGCATGGCGGGTTTCCCTCAGTCCTCAATTGGCGTCATTTGGGCGCATAAGCGCGAAAGCTCAACGCGCCACACACGTAAAATTTCCAATGCGTTAATCAATATCCCGCTCGGCAATTATTGCCTAGTGCGACAGCATGCCGATGCCAGCAATTTTTTCCGGGGTCGTGCAATTTTTTCCGAGAGAAATTTGGCGACCTGACTGCTCCCGCAACGCGAAGAAATACGAAATACACTGGAAAACACGACGAATGCGCAGAGCGAAACGCGCACAATGCGTGATGCGAGGGCTGCTCACCAAAGCGGCGGGTTAAGTCGATTTTTACTTTGCCGCTCCATTGTAACGGTCAGTCGGTTGTTTGGTCCCGCGTCGCCGACAGCGTCGCCTGAGTCAGAGTTCTTGAGTCATGGTAGTGTCGCGTCGCGGGGCGTCTGCAAGGGCGCCCCGCACAAATTTTGAGTCCGCTTCGCACAGCATCATCCTCGGTGATTGCGTCGCCGAGATGTCGAAGCTTCAGGCCGGTTCGGTCGACCTCGTGTTCGCCGATCCGCCCTACAATCTCCAGCTCAAGGGCGATCTGAAGCGCCCCGACGAATCCCATGTCGATGCCGTCAACGACGACTGGGACAAGTTCGATTCGTTCTCCGCCTATGACGATTTCACCCGCGCCTGGCTGCTTGCCGCCCGCCGCGCGATGAAGCCGTCGGCGACGATCTGGGTGATCGGCTCCTATCACAACATCTTCCGCGTCGGCGCGATCATGCAGGACCTCGGCTTCTGGCTCCTGAACGACATCGTCTGGCGCAAGTCGAACCCGATGCCGAATTTCCGCGGCCGCCGCTTCACCAACGCGCACGAGACCATGATCTGGGCCGCGCGCGACGAGAAGGCCAAGGGCTACACGTTCAACTACGAGGCACTGAAGGCCGCCAACGAGGACGTGCAGGCACGGTCCGATTGGCTGATCCCGCTCTGCACCGGCGAGGAGCGCCTCAAGGGCGCCGACGGCAAGAAAGTGCATCCGACGCAGAAGCCGGAAGGCCTGCTCGCGCGCGTGCTGCTGTCGTCGTCGAAACCCGGCGATCTCGTGATCGATCCCTTCAACGGCACCGGCACCACCGGCGCGGTCGCAAAACGTCTCGGCCGCTCCTATATCGGCTTCGAGCGCGACAAGACCTACGCGAAGGCCGCCGAAGCGCGCATCGCCGCGGTCGAGCCGCTGCCGGAGGAAAGCCTCGCTCCGTTCATGACCGCGCGCGAAGCGCCGCGGGTCGCGTTCTCCGAGCTGATCGAGCGCGGCATGATCATGCCCGGCACGAAGCTGTTCGACGCCAAGAAGAAGCTCGGCGCACTCGTGCGCGCCGACGGCGCCATCATGCTGGGCGACAAGGTCGGCTCGATCCACCGCATCGGCGCCGTGGCGCAAGGGGCGCAAGCCTGCAACGGCTGGACCTTCTGGCATGTCGAGACCAAGAAGGGTCTCAAGCTGATCGACGAGTTCCGCGCCGAGATCCGTGCGGGGATCGGGGCGGAGTAGTTTTCTCCGCGGTCCCGTAGGGTGGGCAAAGCGAAGCGTGCCCACCACCTTGGAATATGCCGCAAGCGACGCGGTGGGCACGGAGCTTCGCGCCTTTGCCCACCCTACGGCTCCTTGAATGCCGCCACAGCCAGGACTAGATTTCACCGATCAGCCCCGTCCTGACCGGTCCGGCTCCCATGCGACGACAGTCCGAGACATTGCTGCTGGTGCCGCTGCTGCCGATCTTCCTGCTCGGCATGTTTCCGATGTTCCTGATCGCCCTGCTCGGCTTTTTCGGCCTCGCCATCTTCGGCGTGCTGGTGGTCTGCGTCGGGCTGGCCAGCAGCAACGAGGCCCACGACAATTTCAATCACGACGTCATCGTGCACGGCTACGCGCGCGGATCGGAGCGCAAGGCGCGGACCTCCAGCATGCACGCCGCAACGCGGCTCGCGATGCGGCTGGACGCTGTCGGCGCCGGGATGATCGTCATCGCCGTCGTCGGCCTGCTCTATTCCAGTTGAGCGTCGAGGCGCGGCCTCACGGCGCCAGACGGGCGATCAATCGATCGGAGGCATCCATGAGCGCCGTCGCATAGGATCGCTCCGCAGACGAAGGGCTCGGCAGGATCGCCTCAGCCTTGTTGTTGAGCATGACACCGCTGCGGCCGTTGAGATCAGGCGACACCAGGAGCGGCACCAGTCGCTCGGCATAGGCGTCCGGCTCGACCATCATGAAGCTGGTCAGCCAGTTGATCAGCGAGACGAGCGCACGCGACCCGAACAGATTGGCGCGAATATCGGTCTTCACGAAGCCGGGATTAAGGCCGAACACATCGACATCGGCAAAGCGCCTGGCGGCCTCGAGGACGAGCACTTCGTTGCCCGCCACGGTGTTCGAGTGGGCTGCGAACCGCTTGTAGCGCCGCTCCGAATTCAGATCGGCGACATCGGCCCTCTGCTCCGTCCCGGGGAATCCCATGACGAATATCCGAGACTTGAATGTGGCCGTGGCCCTGTCCCTTCCAAGACGAGAGGCGATCGCGTTCAGGATGACGAAGCGGCTCAGATAGCTGACGGCAAGATCGCGTTCGATGCCTTCCGCCGTCACCTCACGCCTGGGCCCCGCCATGATGCCGGTCGTGAAGACGACGATGTCGAGCGTCTCGGCGGGAAGCTCACGGCCGATCCGCCTGGCTTCTCGCATCAGGCTCAGATCGGCCTGCATGAATGCGATGCCCGGCACGTTCTGATCGCGGAACGTCTGGCCGACGACGAGGACACGCGCCCCCTTGGCCGCCAATTGGCGGCTGAACGCCCGGCCAATGCCGCCGGTGCCGCCGATCACCGCCACATTCAATCCAGCGAGCCTGAGGCCTTCGAGCGCCGGCGGATTCACCTTCAGGTTCTTGTCGAGTTCTACGCGTTTCATGGATGGCTTGCCCTGCAATGTCAGCAAAGGGCAGATGGACCTTCCACTCAATGGAATAAATGCCGTAAAATGGAACTGATTGATCCACTGATGGAATAATGAAATGGCGTTGTTGAACGATATGGCGCTGTTCGTGGAGGTCGCGAAGGCCCGCAGCTTCCGTCGCGCCGCCAAGACCCTCGACATGCCCAATTCGACGCTGTCGCGCCGGATCGATCTGTTGGAGAAGGAGATCGGGCTTCGCCTGTTGAACCGGACGACCCGCAAGATCGAATTGACCGAAGCCGGCCAGATCTACTTCGAGCGCTGCAAGCGCATCGTGGACGAGGCGCGCCTGGCGCACGAGCAACTGGACGGGATGCTGGCGCAGCCGAGCGGCATGCTCCGCGTCTCGCTGCCGGTGGATTTCGCGAACACCTACCTCGCACCGTTGATCGCCGAATTCGCGCGGCAATATCCCGACATCGATTTCGAATTCGACCTGACGCCGCGACGTGTCGATCTCGTATCGGAGCCGTTCGATCTGGCGATCCGCGTCGGAGAATCAGAGCCATCCCACATGATCGCGCGGCCGCTCGCCCGTATGCCGGGATATCTCTACGCCTCGCCGCGCTATCTCGAGACCAACGGCGAGCCGCATGAACCGGCGGACCTCACCCGTCATCAATGCTTGTGCATGACGAAGGTGAGTGCGTGGACGTTACACAGGGGCACGCAGATGGAGCAGACCGACGTCGGCGGCCGTTTTCGGCTYAACAACGTGGGACTGATCCGCCGCCTCGCAACGCTCGACACGGGCATCGCCTTTCTTCCGCAAGAGATCGTGGCCGACGAAGTGGCGGATGGCCGGCTGCGTCGCATCATGCCGCAATGGCAGGGCTCGCCCGTCACCGTCTACGCAGTCACCGAGACGCGCCTGCTGCCAGCCAAGACGCAGCGCTTCATTGAATTCCTGCGGGAACGGCTCAGCCGGACTTGAATCGTCATTACGGCGGCGATCGGCCTTTGTTACGCAGGCTGATCTGCGTACCGCGCAGACACCGCCCGGCAAACTCGCCGGTTGCTCTCCCCGGCCATGTTCAGGCACAGAAGGCCGCGACGCTGCATTCATTCTCTAAAAAGGGAATTGGGGAGACAAACATGCTCAAGTTCTATTTCAACGGTTCGCCGAACCCGACCAAGGTCGCGCTTTATCTGGAAGAGGCCGGCCTGGCGTTCGAGCCGGTCAAGATCGACACCCGCACGGGCGAGCAGTTCGCGCCGGACTATCTGAAGATCAATCCGAACGGCAAGGTGCCGGCGATCGACGACAACGGCACCATCGTGTTCGACTCGAACGCCATCCTGCTCTACCTCGCCGAGAAGACCGGCAAGTTCCTTCCCGCCGCCAACGTCCGCGGCGAGACGCTGTCATGGCTGATGTTCATTGCCACCGGCGTCGGGCCGTATTCGGGCCAGGCCGTGCACTTCAAGCATTTTGCGCCGAAGGACCAGAACCACGACTACGCCCATAACCGCTACCAGTACGAGACCGATCGCCACTACAAGATTCTCGACGGTCACCTTGAAGGCCGCTGCTACATGGTCGGCGACAGCTATTCGATCGTCGACATGGCGCTGTGGGGCTGGGCGCGGATGGTGCCGTTCAAGCTCGGCGACGATGCCTTTGCGCGCTATCCGAACGTGAAGCGGCTGGTGGACGAGAGCTCGGCGCGGCCGGCGGCGGCGCGCGCGATCGCGCTGAAGGACAAGTTCACCTTCAAGGCCGAGATGGACGACGAGGCGCGCGCCAACATGTTCAAGCACATGACGACGAAGGTCGCCTGATCGCGCGACGCAGCTTTTGGAGGCCACGCGCATGCGCGTGGCCTTTTGCGTTTGCGGCTCAGGCGGCGTGGACCGAGCTCAGGAATTTTGCGACTTCCTGCTTCAGCCGATTGCTGTCTGAAGACAGCGAGCGCGCCGCCGAGAGCACCTGCGAGGAGGCCGAGCCGGTCTCGGAGGCTCCGCGCTGCACGTCGCCGATATTGGTCGATACGCGCTGCGTGCCGTGAGCGGCCTGCTGGACGTTGCGGGAGATTTCCTGTGTGGCAGCGCCCTGCTCTTCCACGGCCGCCGCAACCGTCGACGAGATCTCCGACAGCCGCTCGATGGTGCCGCTGATCTCCCGGATCGAGCCGACCGACTCCTCCGTCGCGGCCTGGATGCCGGAGACCTGCTGGGCGATCTCGCCCGTGGCCTTCGCGGTCTGCTCGGCCAGCGCCTTGACCTCGGAGGCGACCACGGCAAAGCCGCGACCGGCCTCGCCCGCACGCGCCGCCTCGATCGTCGCGTTCAGTGCCAGCAGATTGGTCTGGCCGGCAATCGTGCTGATCAGCTCGACCACGTCGCCGATACGGGCGGCGGCCTTGGACAGTTCACCGACCCGTTCGTTGGTCCGCGTTGCCTGACCCACAGCCTCGCTGGCGATGCGGGCGGATTCCTGCACCTGGCGGGCGATCTCCGAGACCGAGGAGGACAGTTCCTCGGTCGCCGAGGCAACGGCCTGCACATTGGCCGAGGCTTCCTGGGAGGCGCTGGCGACTTCCGTCGACAGATCCTGGGCGCGGCTGGCCGTCGTGGTCAGGGTGCCCGCGGAAGCCTCGAGCTCGTTTGATGCCGACGACACGGTGTCGACGATCTCGCCCACCGCTCGTTCGAACTGATTGGCCAGGTTTCGCATGTCGGCCTTGCGGCTCTCCGCCTGCCGCGCCTCGACCTCGACCTGCTCGTGGCGCAGGCGGTCGGTCTCGACCATGCTCTCCTTGAACACCTGGATCGCCTTGGCCATCTCGCCGATCTCGTCGCGATTTCCGCGGCCGGGGATCTCAACCTTGAGATCGCCACCGGCGAGGGCTCCCATCGCCCGGGTCATCGTGGTCAGCGGTCCGACGATGCTGCGCGCGATCAGGAAGGCGACGAGGCCGCCGAACAGGACCGCAAGGCCGCCGGCGACTTCCTGAATCCAGGTCGTGCTGGCAATGACGCCATCGGCGGCCGCGCGCGACTTCTGGTAGTCGGCCTTCAATCCGGTCTCCGCCACCTTGAGCCTGTCGACGCTATCGCTGATCAAGGGGGCGATCTCATTGCGGTAGATTTCATCGGCCTGGAGGATTGCGGCGGATGTCGTCTCGAAAGCCCCCTTGTAGGTCGAAAGTGAACTCTTGATCGGCCCGAACGCGGCCTTGACCTCGTCCGGGAGACCGGCCCCCTCAAGTGACTTGAGTGCTTGCTGCGCCCGATCGACATTGGTCCTGAAGGTCGCCGGCCCCTTCGCGTCCCGGACGGCGAGGAAGCGCCAGTTTGAGACACGAACAAGGAGGATCTTGGATTCGAGATCGGCGACGGGGGCGGTCACGCTGGTGTCGCCGGTTGCACCCGCGGCCTCGACCAGCTTGCCGGTGTTGGCGGTGAGCTCGTCGCCGCCGGCGAGCAAAGTGGCCTTGCCTTTCGTCGTCTCGTTGACGGCAGCGCCCATGCGCTCGCGCAGGGACTTCATCTTGTCGACGTCGCCGACGAGGCCATTGTAGATCTTGAGCCGCTCCTCGGAGACCGTCGACTTGGCCGCGGCCCTCAACAGCTCGGCCGTCGCCGCCTCCCGCTCCGCAGCCTCCTTGAAGGCCGGCTCGTTGGCGTCATAGATGTAACGCAGATTGGCACGCCGCAGCGCCTGGAGGTTGATCGAGATTTCCTGCACGCGGGCGGTGTTGTCCGAGAGCGCGGAGAGCCGCGCCATCTGGCCCTGGACGGCCCACAAATTCCAGACCGCAACCGCGGCCATGATCAAACCAACGACCACGAGAACCGAAAATCCGGCGTAGAGACGCCCCCGAATTCTCAAACGCAAGCTCGGCATCACTGTCCACCCATTGCAGCAGAAAAGCAGAAGCAGCCGACGACCTTGGCGCGATTGCAACGACTGATCATTGCAGCCACGCCTGCGAGAATCGCGCTGCGCTGCCGTACAATGCGGAACAATTGTTAATTGCGGCTGTATTTTACCGGTGTCGAATACGGAGAAGCCGACGAAGACACCACCGTATTCCGGACATCAAGCGGTGGCGCGCGCGAGCGATGTCCTCATCCCACCACGCCGCCATGGCAGGTCCACGCGCATGCGCGTGGACCTTTTGCTTTTGCGGGTCGGCGCCGATCAGGCAGCGTGGACCGAGTCCAGGAACTTCGCGACTTCCTGTTTCAGCCGGTTGCTGTCTGAAGACAGCGAGCGCGCCGCCGAGAGCACCTGCGAGGAGGCCGAGCCGGTCTCGGAGGCGCCGCGCTGGACGTCGCCGATATTGATCGAGACGCGCTGCGTGCCATGGGCGGCCTGCTGGACGTTGCGGGAGATGTCCTTCGTCGCCGCGCCCTGCTCTTCCACGGCGGCGGCCACCGCCGACGAGATTTCCGACAGCCGCTCGATCGTGCCGCTGATCTCCCGGATGGAGCCGACCGACTGCTCGGTCGCGGCCTGGATGCTCGAAATCTGCTGGCCGATCTCGCCGGTCGCCTTCGCGGTCTGCTCGGCCAGCGCCTTGACCTCGGAGGCGACCACCGCAAAGCCGCGGCCGGCCTCGCCGGCGCGCGCGGCCTCGATGGTGGCGTTCAGCGCCAGGAGGTTGGTCTGGCCGGCAATCGTGCTGATCAGCTCGACCACGTCGCCGATGCGGGCGGCCGCCTTGGACAGCTCGCCGACGCGCTCATTGGTCCTGCTTGCCTGCCCGACCGCCTCGTTGGCGATCCGGGCCGATTCCTGCACCTGGCGGGCGATCTCGGTGACCGAGGAGGACAGCTGCTCGGTCGCGGACGCCACCGCCTGCACATTGGCCGTGGCCTCCTGTGACGCCGACGCCACCTCGGTCGACAGATTCTGCGCGCGCGTCGCGGTCGTCGTCAGGGTGCCCGCCGACGCCTCCAACTCGTTCGATGCCGACGACACGGTGTCGACGATCTCGCCGACCGCCTGCTCGAACTGGTCGGCGAGCCGGACCATGTCGGCCTTGCGGCTCTCCGCCTGCCGCGCCTCGGTCTCGGTCTGCTCCGTGCGCAGCCGTTCGGTGTCGATCATGTTGGTCTTGAACACCTCGATCGCCTTGGCCATGTCGCCGATCTCGTCGGCCTTGCCGCGCCCGGGAATCCCGACCTCGAGATTGCCGCCGGCCAGCAGCCCCATCGCTCGCGTCATCGACGTCAGGGGACCGACGATGCTGCGGGCGATCAGGAAGGCGACGATCAATCCGAACAGGGTGGCAAGGCCGCCCGCGATCGCCTGCACGGTGGTCGTGCCGTCAATCACGGCTTCGGCCTGGCTGCGCGACTCCTTGTAGTCCTTCTTCAAGGCGGCTTCCGCGACCTTGAGCTTGGCGATGCTGTCGACGATGAGGGGCGCGAGGCTCTTGTGGTAGATCTCGTCGGCCTGCAGCATCGCGGCCGACGTCGTCTCGAACGCGGATTTGTAGATTCCGAGCGAGGTCTTCACCGGCGCGAGCGTCGTACGCAGTTCGGTCGCCTGCGGGCTCTTTTCGAGCGCCGAGAGGCGCTGCGACGCCCTGTCCACATTGGTTCTGAAGTTGGCGGGCCCCTTGCTGTCGCGCAGGGCCAGGAAACGCCAGTTCGCGATCTGGACGAGCAGGAGTCTGGATTCGAGGTCCGCAACGAGGGCCCCGGTGTCTTCGTCGACGGCTGCGCGCGCCACATCGACCAGCTTGCCCATCTTGACAGTCAGCTCGTCACCGCTCGGCAGCAGCGTCGCCTTGCCGGTCCGCGCCTCGTTGACGGCGTCGCCGAGATTGTCACGCAGGCTTCGCATTTTCGCGATGTCGGCGATCAGATCGTTGTAGAGCTTCCGCCGCTCCTCGGAGAGCGTTCCCTGCGCCCCGACCTTCAACAGCTCGGTCGCCGCGGTTTCACGCTCTGCGGCCTCCTTCATTGCGGGCTCGCTGGCGTCGTAGATGTAGCGCAGATTGGCGCGCTGGATCGCCTGAAGATGGGTCGAGACCTCCAGGACCCGCGCCGTGCTGTCCGAAAATGCCGAAGCCTTTGCGACCTGGTCCTGCACGGACCGCAAATTCCAGATGGCGACCACCGCCATCACGAGACCAACCGCCACCAAGGCCATGAAACCCGCGTACAGGCGTCCCCTGATCCGCAAACGAAAGTTCGGCATTCCCACTGTCCACCCAGGTGCATGTGAATTCGGGCGGACGAACGACCCCGGCAATCGTCACGGCCACCCCCGGCAGCCGCGAGTCGCTTTTCGGCACCCACGCTGCACCGCGGTACAATGAGGGACACTCGTTAATTGAACCTTCCGATTTTTCGCGCATGTGTGTGCCGGCCCGCACAGGACCTGCTGATTTTATCGGCAGTTGCGCAGGTTTCGGTGCAAAGCCCGCAGCCGCTTGCAGAGCGCTGCACGCGTCGCCGGGATGGATGTCTATTGAGCGACCGTCCCCTGCAATTTGCCGAGCGCGTTCTCGACGACTTCCAGCGTGTAGGGCTTCTGGACCACCGGCGCGAACGCCAGCTCTTCCGGGATCGGCGCGCGCTCGCCATAGCCGGTCGCGAACATGAAGGGCACGCCGATCTCCTTCAGCTTCTCGGCCACCTTGATGCTGCTCTCGTTGCCGAGGTTGAGATCGAGCAGCGCAAAGCCCGGACGCGTGCGCTCGATCGCGCGCAACGCCTGGTCGACGCTCGCCGCAGTGTCGACATGGCGGGCACCGAGATCGAGCAGGATGACTTCGGCCGCCATGGCGATGATCAGATTGTCCTCGACGATCAGCGCGGTCTCGGAAATTCGCGGACGGGCGGGTTGCTGCTCCTCGACGCGCATGGCGGCTCCTCCGATTGATGGCACCAGTTCGACAAAATTGGGCGGGATGATGAACTTGGCCTGCACCCCGAGCAGGTCGAACCGGATTTCGGCTTCGCCCTTAAGGTCGAAGGGGACGGAACGCTCGATGATGGTGGTCCCGAAGCCGCGGCGCGACGGCGGCTGCACCGGCGGCCCGCCGCTCTCCTTCCATTCGATGACAAGGCTGGAAGATGGATCRAGGCGCCACACCACCTCGACGCTGCCGGTGGAATCGGCCAGCGCGCCATATTTGGCGGAATTGGTCATCATCTCGTGCACGACCAGCGCCAGCGTCGCGAACGCCTTGGGATCGAGCGCGACGTCGGGCCCGCCCATCTTCACGCGGCCGGCGCGCGCGCCGAGATAGGCGCCGGCCTCGGACTCGACCAGCGAGCGCAGCGCAACCGGCGCCCAGTTCAAATTGGTGATCTGGTCGTGGGCGCGGGCCAAAGCCTGGATGCGGCCACCGAGCACGCCGGCAAACTCCTCAACCGAAGTTGCAGTGTCCTTGCTCTGCGCGACCAGCGCGCGGACAAGGCTCAAAATGTTGCGGACGCGGTGATTAAGCTCGGCGATCATCAACTCCTGCCGCTCCTGCGCGCCGCGACGCTCGCGGGCGGCAAGGTCGGACAGTTGCAGGATCACTTCGAGCAGCGTGACGCGCAGGCTCTCGGCGATGCGGATGTCGGCCGTGGACCAAGGTTTCGACTGGCCCGCCACCGTTTCCTGCCAGAGCTCAAAGCTCTTGCGCGGCGTCAGGCGCGGTCCGTTCGGTCCCTCGTCATAGACCTTGTCGGGCGCGCCGGCCCAGTTCACTGAGCGCACGACCTCGCGCCGGAAGAAGATCAGGCAATCGCGCGGAGTCCGCGAGATCGGAATGGCGAGAAATCCGGCTGCGCGGTCGCGAAAGGACTGCCCGGCAGCATAGACCTTGGCAATCTCGGCACTGGCGAAAATCCGTCCCGGCGAGGTCCGGTTGATGAAGGCGACCAGCTCCTTCACCTCGTCCTCGGTCGGCGTCTGGCCCTGAAGCGTGATCTTGTTGTCGGACCATACCGCCACGCCGTCGCAATCGATCATCCCGCGATAGTCGCCGAGGAAGTCGACGATCGCGCGCCGGCTGTGCTCGTGCGAGGCCGCGGTCTCGATCAACCGCTCCTGCACCTGGTGAGCGCGCATCTCATAGGCGACATTGCCCTCGCGCTCGCGCCCCTCCACGATCCAGGAGAACATCTGCCCGAACAGCTCGGACGCGGTGCGCTTCTCGAACGAGATGTAGCGCGGCGAATAATGATGGCAGGCGAACAGGCCCCACAGCTTGCCGTCGCGCAGGATCGACACCGACATCGAGGCCCCGACGCCCATGTTGCGCAAATATTCGATGTGAATCGGCGAGACCGAGCGCAGCACGCTCATGGAGAGATCGAGCAGCCCCGCATTGTGCGTTGCCGTCGAAAACAACGCGGCTGGTTTCGAATTGATATCGGCGATGATGCGCAGCCAGTTGCGCTGATAAAGGATGCGGGCCTGCTTGGGGATGTCGGAGGCCGGATAGTGCAGGCCGAGAAACCGTTCGAGGCCGGCTTCCGCAGCTTCRGCGATCACCTCGCCCGATCCGTCCGGATGAAATTGATAGACCATGACGCGGTCGAAGCCGGTCAGGACCTTGAGCTGGCGCGCCGCCTCGCGGGCGAGCTCGGTCATGCCGCGCGTCTTGCGGATTCGCTCCAGCATCAGGCGGACGAGCTCGCCGGAATTGACGCCGGGCTCGTTGACGCTGGGCTCTGCCTCGATGACCAGATAGGCGCCGGAGAAGTGGATGGAGAGATCGTAAGGCGGCTTGCCCGCCTGGAGCTCGACACCGAACAGGCGCTCGGTCGTATCCGGGCCGGTGAGATGATCGACGCGGCCGCGAATGGTCTCGACGGCGGCTTCCGAGATGACGCGCGACAGCGGCTGCTGCAGCAGGTCGGCGACGTCAGTCCCAAGAAAGCTGCCGACATTGTCGGAGGCCATGCAGATCGTGAAATCCGACAGCACCGTGAGCAGGAAGCCGAACGGCTGGACGCTGCCGGGAATGTGGATCGGCTCGCGATCGCAATTGGTGAGATTGACCGCCTCGTTCATGCGCGGTCCGCCGCCTGCTCGAAGGCCGCGAAAGCGACACGTGCCGATTCGATCGTCTCGTCCGCGTCGCAATCCTCTTCGTTTTGAAGCTGCGCCAGAAAGCTCTGCCAGAGCCGCTTGCCCGCGCCATGACTGAGATACGCGGTGGCCTCGCCGATGCGCGGATCGCCCGCATCCGCGACCGCCTTCAGCAGAAACTTTGCGCCGAGACGGGAGCCCTCCAGAACATACAACGTGCCGAGCATGCCACTGCGCGTCAGCGGCGGCACGGATACGGTGGATTGCGCGGCGCTGCCGAGCTGCCCGAGATCGGCCGCGATTGCGGCGCTACGCGCCCGCTCCAGCCAATCCGGAAACATCGTGGCGACGCCAGCCTGCACAAGCGCAGCTTCGAGCGGAAGAAGTGCGCCGGCGCTGGCTTGCAGGAAACGGCGGTAACCGGACAAGACCGTGAGGTCGAACGACGAAAGCTGCGCATCGAGCTCGCGGTGCGCATTCGCAGTCGCATCTCTCAATCGTTCGCGGAGTCCGGGAAAGCTGCGGCCCACCTGTGTTGAAACGTCCGAAACCCCAGCCAGCATGAATTTCCCAAACGCGTGCAATGCCGGGGGCGCGATTGCCCCCGAACCGAGCAAACGCCCGGCGGAACCCGAAGGTTCCGCCGGCTCCGATAAAATGGGAGGCAGGCGGCGGCTGGATCTCGTCCGTTCGTCTAACTCCGTCGCACCGGTCTCCTCAGTTCGTACGCGATCTCCGCCCAGGTCATGCCGCAGTCCTGAAGCTCCCGTTCGCTCATGGCGGCGAGCTGGTACCGGGCCTGGGACCGCTCGCGCCTGACAACGACGATCGCTATCAGCCTGCGCCAGATCGACACGACCATCGCCGAACGGGGCCGACGGCACCGGTCGGCGGACGAGATGGTCCTCAATCCGGTCAGCTCGCGGCCCTCACGGGCGTCTGCGGAAACGGACCAAGCGCCCTCTCGGTCAGGGTCGAGTCGCAATATTCCCGGATCTCCTTGATCTTCCCGTCCTCGAGGCGAAACACCAGGCAGTAGTCGTTGTCATAACGAACGCCCTCGGGCGTGACGTTGTCGCCCTTGGCTTCCACCACGACCACGTCGCCATCGGCGATGAAACGGTGAGCTACGGTGCGGGTCCGGTTGCGCAAGCGGGTGCGCACATAACCGTGCAGATCGTTGAGGATCGCCTCCTTGCCGGTGAAGGTGCGGGACCAGGAATACTGGCCGGTCACGACCCATCTGGCATCGTCGGCAAGGCTTGCGGTGAACAGGGCCCGGTCGCGTGCGGCCGGATCGGGGCTGGCGGCGGCGGCAAAGATATCCTGCATCAGTTTCTTGTTGGCGCTCGCGCTCATGGCGGCATCTCCGTTTGGTGGCAACACGGAGATCATCCCTGCCGGATAAGAATTCTTCAAATCGATAGTGGATATGATATCTATTCGCCTCATGAATTTGAATTCGCTTGACCTCAATCTCCTGACCGCGCTCGACGCGCTGCTGCGCGAGGCCAATGTCAGCCGGGCCGCGCTTCGGATCGGGCTGTCGCAGCCGGCCACGAGCCATGCGTTGCAACGCCTGCGCGACATCTTCGGCGATCCGTTGCTGGTGCGCACCGGCGCGCGCATGGAGCTGACGCCGCGGGCGCAAGCGCTCCGCGCGCCGCTGGCCCAGGCGCTCGACCAGGTGCGCGGGCTGTTCATACCTGACGACTTCGACGCCGCGCGCAGCGAGCGGCAATTCCGCCTGATGATGCCTGATCTCGCGGTCGAGCTGCTGATGCCGCCCCTGATGGAGAAAGTCACCCAGGCCGCCCCCAACGTCCGCATCGACGTCGTGCCTTGGCGAGGGTCGACGATCTTCCACGCAGAATTCGCCCGCACCATCGATCTCGTGATCTCGATCGGCAACGCCTTCAAGGGTTTTCACCGCCAGCTGCTCTACACCGACAGCGACGCGCTGGCGGTGCGGCGCGGCCATCCCATGGCTGCGAAGCTGAAGCGGCGCGAGACGTTCCTGGCCGCACGCCATGTCGGCGTGATCATCCGCGGCAGCAGCGAGGATTTGATCGACACCTGGCTGCGCACCAAGGGCATCGAGCGACACATTTCGCTGGTGGTGTCAGGCTATCTCGAAGCGCTGCACGTCGCCGCCCGCACCGACCTCGTCGCCTTCGTGCCGCGCCGGCTGATCGCCGCGCTGTCGAAGCAGCTCGGCCTCGTCACGGTGACGCCGCCGCTCGACCCCGGGATCGACGAGCAGTTCATGTTCCATCCGACCCGCGCGCAGATGGACCCCGGCTCGATCTGGCTGCGGCGACTGATGCTGGAGACGGGACGTGAATTGGAGCAAGCCAAGCGCAAGCTATCGTAGGGTGGATTAGCCGAAGGCGTAATCCACCAACTTTTGCATCTGCGGAGACAAACAGAGGTGGGTTACGCCGAGCAGATACGCTTCGCGCATCTGCTCGTCTAACCCACCCTACGAGAGCTACGTTCCTACGCCTTCTGCGCGTCCATCACCTTGCGCACGGCGGGACGGTCGGACATGCGCTTGAAGTGGTCGGCGATCTTCGGCGTGGCGTTGATGTCGACGCTGTCGCCTTCGAGCCAGGTCGACAGGGTATAGAGATAGGGGTCGCAGATCGTGTACTGCTCGCCCATCACCCACGGTCCCTTGAACATCTTCTGTTCGATCAGGGAGAAGCAGGCGCCCATGGTCTTCGGAATCATCGCCTTCATGTCGGCGAACGAGCTCTCCTCGGCAGCCCAGCGCGCGCCGCGCATCTTGTGGGCATGGTTGATGTGCACGGTCGAGCAGAGATAGGAGTTGAACGACTGCACCCGGGCGAAATCGAAGGGATCGTCGAGCGGCGCGAGCTTCGCCTTGGGGAAGGTCTGCGCGACATAGGCCAGCATCGCGGGCGTCTCGGTCAGCACGCCGCGATCGGTCACCAGCGCGGGCACGCGGCCCTTCGGGTTGATCGCGAGGTAATCCGGGCTGTTCTGCTGGTTGGTCTTGAAGCTCAGCCGCTCGGCCGTGTAGTCGGCACCGGCCTCTTCCAGGGTGATGTAAGTGGCGAGCGCGCAGGTGCCGGTGGCGTAGTAGAGCTTGAACATGTCGGACCTCATGGGAAAGCTGGAAGTTAACGGCTGTCGTCCCCAAGGTCCATAGCACGACGTTCTCCGTGCTTTTGCTCTTCGCAGTTGCCCACCGCCGCCCGCCTGTGCCAAGACGCCCGCAATCGGAGGGGTTTTGTCATGACGGTACTCATCGCCGGTGGCGGCATCGGCGGGCTGACGCTTGTGCTCAGCCTGCACGGAATCGGCGTTCCCGTAAAAGTGTTCGAGAGCGTCGCCGAGCTGAAGCCACTCGGCGTCGGCATCAACGTGCTGCCGCATGCCGTGCGCGAGCTGATCGAGCTCGGGCTGATGGACAGACTGGACGCCAGCGGCGTGCGGACCTGCGAACTCGCCTATTTCTCCAAGCACGGCAAGCCGATCTGGAGCGAGCCGCGCGGGCTGGAAGCCGGCTACAAATGGCCGCAATTCTCGATCCATCGCGGCACCCTCCAGCAGCTCCTGCTCGACACCGCGATCGAGCGGCTCGGCCGCGAGAATATCTTGACCGGCCACCATCTGACCGGCTGGACCGAGACGGAAAACGGCGTGCGCGCCGACTTCATCGACAGGGCGACCGGCAAGGCTGCCGGCAGTTACGACGGCGCGATCCTGATCGCCGCCGACGGTATCCATTCCGCCGTGCGAGAAAAGCTCTATCCGCAGGAGGGACCACCGATCTGGAATGGCCGCATCCTCTGGCGCGGCGTCACGCCGTCAAAAGCCTTCCTCACCGGCCGCACCATGATCATGGCCGGGCACGAGATCCTGAAATTCGTCTGCTATCCGATTTCGAAGGCGCCCGATGCGGCGGGCAACCATCTGATCAACTGGGTTGCCGAGCGCCACATGCCGCCGACCTATCAGTGGCGGCGCGAGGACTATAACCGCACGGCGCGCCTGGAGGAGTTTCTGCCCTGGTTCGAGAGCTGGCAGTTCGACTGGCTGGACGTGCCCGGCCTGATCAAGAACTGCCCGCACGCCTACGAATATCCGCTGGTCGACCGCGATCCGGTGTCGCAATGGACCTTCGGCCGCGTCACGCTGATGGGCGACGCCGCGCATCCGATGTACCCGATCGGCTCGAACGGCGCCTCGCAGGCGATCCTCGATGCCCGCACCATCACCCGCGAGATCCTGGCGCATGGCCCGACGACCGCGGCGCTGCTCGCCTATGAGGCCGAGCGGAGGCCTGCGACCACCGACCTCGTCCTGCTCAACCGCAAGAACGGCCCCGAGCAGGTGATGCAGCTCGTCGAGGAGCGCGCGCCCGACGGCTACGACATCGTCACCGACGTGCTGTCGCAGCAGGAGTTGGAAGACATCGCCGCAAACTACAAGCGCGTCGCCGGCTTCCAGGTCGAGGCGCTGAATGCGAAGCCGCCGATCGTGAGCGCGGATGCAAAGCGGATGGGAGCGTGAGCTCGCGCAAGAAGCGAGATGCGCATTAATGTGCCCTCGCCCCTTGCGGGAGAGGGCAGCACCACTGGCAAACATACACTCGCTTGGGTGAGGGGTCCGTCTCCGCGAGTCCAACTCGCATTTGAGTTCGCGGAGAGAAACCCCTCATCCGGCGCCATAGCCGAAGCTTCGCTTCGGCGTTCTCTTAAGAACGGCGGCCCGAAGGCCGCCTATGCCACCTTCTCCCGCAAGGGGAGAAGGGAAGAGGAATGCGCGGCTCGACTATTTCCCCACCACCCTCGCCGCCTCCAGCAGCCGCTCGCTGGCGCTCGCCGTCGCCAGCACCGTGCCGTCTTCCGCCATCAGCTTCGCCTCGACGAACGCAATCGTCTTGCCGAGTTGCGTCACCCTGGCCTCACCGATGATCGGGCCGGGCCTTGCGGGGCTGAGGAAATTCACGGTCATGCTGATCGTGGTGGTGTAGAGCCGGCCCTCGCTCATCACCAGCACGGCCGGCCCCATGGTGTCGTCGAGCATGGCAGAGAGCATGCCGCCCTGGATGAAGCCCGCCGGATTGCAGAACTCGGGCTTGCCCTCGAAGGCGAGCCTGATCCAGCCCTCCTCCGGACGGGCATCGAGCAGGCGCCATCCGAGCAGCTCGGCGCAGGGCGGCCTTGGAAAGTTGTTGAGTGCGGTCTTGACCATTGGCAGCCTCCGTATCGGGCGCTGATAGCGTAGCGCTGCTGCCAGCGTGCTGTCAGGAAGGTGGGGCCCTTGAAGGGTCCAGCGCGTGTGCGATCACCTTGCGCATGACGTTGGGCAGCGCTTCACCGGCGAGGGTCGCGATCGGCACCCAGCGCATGCCCTCGGGCGCGCGCGTACGCGCTTCGGCCTTCGCCGTGTAGACCACCAGCTCCAGCGGAAAATGCGTGAAGACGTGGGTGACGACGCCCACCTTGCGCTGCCAGCGCGACAGCCCCTTCAGGTCCGGTGCCTGCTGCTTCGCCGTCGCGTCCTCCTGGCCGGCCAGCCAGTCCGAGCCCGGCACCTCGGTCATGCCGCCAAGGAGGCCTTTTTCGGGCCTCGAGCGGACCAGCAGCTCGCCGCCGCGCGTCACGACGAAGGCAGCCCCGCGCCGCAACGTTCCGCTCTTCTTCGGCGCCTTGCGCGGAAACGTTTCCTGCGTCGCCAGCGCACGCGCGGTGCAATCCTCATTGAGCGGACAGAGCGAGCAGGCCGGCTTCTTCGGCGTGCAGATCGAGGCGCCCAGATCCATCAGCGCCTGCGCGCTGTCGCCAGCACGAGACGTCTCGTCGCCGGCGCGAGCGTCCGCAAGCAGCGTCGCCGCCAGTTGCTGGATCAGCGGCTTGGCCTGCGGCAGCTCCTCCTCGACGGCGAACAGGCGCGACACCACGCGCTCGATGTTGCCGTCAACAGGCATGGTGCGGCGGTCGAACGCGATCGCGGCGATCGCGGCCGCCGTATAGGGCCCGATGCCCGGCAGCGCGCGCAGCCCCTCTTCCGTGTCCGGAAACACACCGCCGTGCTCGCGCGTCACGGCCACCGCGCAGGCATGGAGATTGCGCGCGCGGGAGTAATAGCCGAGCCCGGCCCACATCCGCAGCACGTCATCCTGCGACGCCCGGCCCAGCGCCGTGACATCCGGCCAGCGCGCGACGAACTTTTCGAAATAGGGGCCGACGGCTTTCACGGTGGTCTGCTGGAGCATGATCTCCGATAGCCAGACGCGGTAAGGGTCCGAGGTCTCGCCGGGCATCGCGCGCCATGGCAGACGGCGGCGATGGCGGTCGTACCAGGCGAGCAACAGCGTTGGGCGAGCCGATGCCTCCGACTGAATTGGTTCCGACTTGGCCATTAGTGCCGATTTGGGGCTCATGCCCTCACTGTAGCGGCAACGCGCCGGCCTCTCCACGTCATGGCCGCGCTCGTCGCGGGCATCCACGTCTTTCTTCGCGGAACGCTCCCCAATGGTGAGGCCTGCGCTCCAAGGTGCTATAAGGGTCCATGTCCAAATTCCCTCCCAGACCCGGTCCCATCAGCGCCAAGCCGCTGTCGCTGCTGCTCAACGACGTCTTTGCCGAGGCCTATGCCAAGCAGGGTTTTGCGGCGCGCGAGCTGGTGACCCGATGGGCGCAGATTGCCGGGCCGGAGATTGCGGCCCATGCCGAGCCTTTGAAGATGCAATGGCCGCGGCCGGTCGAGGGCCAGCCGCAGGAGCCGGCGACCCTGGTGCTGCGGGTCGAGGGGCCGATGGCGCTGGAGATCCAGCACTCCGCCGACGTGATCCTGGAGCGGGTCAATCGCTTCTTCGGCTGGAGCGCGGTCGGCAAGCTCGCCTTCCGCCAGGCCCCCCTGTCGCGCGCCCGGCCGCCGGTCCGGCCCGGTCCGCCGGATCCCAAATCGGTGGCCAAGGTGGCGGAGAGCCTGGGGGACATCGAAGATGAAGAATTGAAGACAGCGCTGGCGCGGCTCGGGGCCGCCATCAAGCGAAATTGAGCCTCATTCCGCCGGTAATCTGAACCCGTCCCTGTCGCTCGCCATTGCCTCGAACTACGTTTCAAGCTAGCGACAGGCCGCCTGAACGGGAACTTTGATAAGAACCTTGGGGCGAGACCACACCAATCCGGGAGCCGACCTTGATCATCACCCGCCGCGCCTTCAACACGATGCTGTCGCTGACCGGTCTTGCCGCGCTCGCCGGGCTGTCGCCGCTGCGGTTCATCTCCGAGGCGATGGCGCAGTCGGCCGCCGATGTGGCCAAGCCCGTGTCGCTGCCCGACATGGCACTCGGCGCCAAGGACGCCCCCGTCACCATCACCGAATATGCCTCGATGACCTGCCCGCATTGTGCGGCGTTCAACGAGCAGGTGTTCCCCAAGATCAAGTCGGAATACATCGACACCGGCAAGGTGCGTTACATCTTCCGCGAGTTCCCGCTCGACATCAAGGCCGCCGCCGGCTCGATGCTGTCGCGCTGCATCGCCAAGGACGACGCGTCGAAATATTTCGCGGTCACCGACATGCTGTTCCGCCAGCAGAACGATTGGGTGCTGAAGAACACCACCGAGACCCTGACGCGGATCGGCAAGCAGGCCGGCCTCACCCAGCAGCAGGTCGAGGCCTGCCTGAAGGACCAGGCGCTGCTCGACAAGATCGCCGCCGACCAGAAGTACGCCAGCGACGTTCTGAAGGTGGATTCGACGCCGACGTTCTTCATCAACGGCGAGAAGATCAAGGGCGAAGCCTCGTTCGATGAATTCGCCAAGAAGATCAATCCGCTGCTGAAGAGCTGATTTTCCCCGCTCAACGCCTGATTCGCATCTCGAAAGCCGTATCTTTCCCGGCATAAATCCCTTGGGAAAAGCGGTTTTCGCCGGTTGCCCTCGCGGCGCACCGCGGCCATTGTCCGACCGCATGAGGCGCCTCGCGCGACTCACCCAGAGAGTGACATTGCCTTCCATGGTATTGTCCCGGCAGGGGGATTCGCGCCTGCCAACAGAGATGCGTGCTTATGAAAATCACCCGCCTGCGCCTTCACGGCTTCAAGTCCTTCGTTGAGGCCACCGACTTCGTCATCGAGCCCGGCCTGACCGGCGTGGTCGGACCCAACGGCTGCGGCAAGTCGAATCTCGTCGAGGCGCTGCGCTGGGCGATGGGCGAAACCTCGTACAAGTCGCTGCGCGCGGCCGACATGGACGCGGTGATCTTCGCCGGCTCCGGCAACCGTCCTGCGCGCAACCACGCCGAAGTGACGATGACGATCGACAACACCGATCGCACCGCGCCGGCGGCGATGAACGACAGCCAGCTGCTCGAAATCTCCCGCCGCATCGAGCGCGAGGCGGGCTCGGTCTATCGCATCAACGGCCGCGACGTGCGTGCGCGCGACGTGCAGATCCTGTTCGCGGACGCCGCCACCGGTGCGCGCTCGCCCGCCCTCGTCCACCAGGGCAAGATCGGCGAGATCATCCAGGCCAAGCCCGAGCAGCGCCGCCGCGTGCTGGAAGACGCTGCCGGCGTCGCCGGCCTGCACGCCCGCCGCCACGAGGCCGAGTTGCGGCTGAAAGCCGCCGAAACCAACCTCACCCGCGTCGAGGACGTGATCGGCCAGCTCGCCGGCCAGATGGAAGGCCTGAAGAAGCAGGCCCGCCAGGCCGTGCGCTATCGCGAGGTCGCGGCCAAGGTCCGCAAGGCGGAAGCCACGCTGTTCCACCTGCGCTGGATCGGCGCGCATGCCGACGTCAACGAATCCGGCCAGACCCATGATCTCGCGGTTCGCGAAATGGCCGAGCGCACCCAGCACCAGGCCGAAGCCGCCCGCATCCAGGCGATCCGCGCCACCGAAATGCCGGCGCTGCGCGATGCCGAAGCGCGCGCCGCGGCCGGGCTGCAGCGCCTGACCAATGCACGCGAACTGCTCGACCGCGAGGAAGAGCGCGCCAAGGAGCGCGTCGCCGAGCTAGAGCGGCGCCTCGCCCAGTTCGAGGGCGACATCTCGCGCGCCCAGCAGCAGACCATGGACGCCGACGTCGCGCTCCAGCGGCTCGACACCGAAGACGCCGAGCTGAAGGAAGAGATCAAGTCGCGGGTCGAGAAGCGCTCCGGCGTCGACGAGCGCGTCGGCGAAGCCGAGGCGGTGCTGACCGAAACCGAGCACCAGTTCGCCGAGCTCACCACGGCGCTTGCCGACCTCACCGCCAAGCGCAACCAGCTCGAAGCCAATGTCCGCACCCACCGCGACAAGCTCGCCCGGCTCGACCAGGAGATTTCGAACGTCGCGGCCGAGGAGCAGAAGCTTGCCGACGAGACCGGCGGCTTCGGCGATCTCGACGAGCTGACCGCAACGGTCGAGAACGCGGAGCAGACCCTTGCCGCTTCGGAAGCCGCGGCCCAGGCCAGCGAAGCTGCGCATGTTGCCGCGCGCCAGACGCTGGAATCCTCACGCTCGCCGCTCGTCGAAGCCGACAAGCGCGTGCAGCGCCTCGATACCGAGGCGCGCACGATCTCCAAGATCGTCAACGGCGAGACCAAGAATCTGTGGCCGCCGATCATCGACGGCATCACCGTCGACAAGGGCTTTGAGAAGGCGATCGGTGCCGCGCTCGGCGACGATCTCGACGCGCCGGTCGATCCGTCCGCGCCGATGCGCTGGACCAATGCCGGCGTGACCGACGGCGATCCGGAGCTGCCCGAGGGCGTCGTGCCGCTCGCGAGCCACGTTCAGGCGCCCGCCGAGCTGGCGCGCCGCCTGGCGCAGATCGGCGTGGTGCCGCGCGAGCGGGGCGCCGAACTGGTCTCGCAGCTCAAGACCGGCCAGCGGCTGGTCTCGCCCGAAGGCGACGTCTGGCGCTGGGACGGCTTTGTCGCCGCGGCCCACGCCCCGACCGGTGCGGCACGGCGCCTCGCCGAGCGCGCCCGCCTCGTCGACATCGAGAACGAGCTGGAGCAGGCCCGCATCGACGCGCAGATCAAGCGTCAGGCGCTGGAGAACGCCGAGTCCGAGCTGCAGATGGCCGCCAGCACCGAAGGTGCGAGCCGCGATGCCTGGCGCGCCGCCCAGCGCGAGCTCAACGTCGCGCGTGAGCGCCATGCGACGGCCGAACGCGAGATCAGCCGCCGCGCCGCGCGCAAGGCGACGCTGTCGGAAGCCCATAGCCGCCTCGCCGCCGACCGCGCCGAGGCCGAGGCCGCGTACGAATATGCCGAGGCCGGCATCACCGAGCTGCCGTCGAGCGAGGACACGGAGACCCGTCTCGCCGCCGTCCGCAGCGACATCGAAGGCCATCGCCGCATGGCCGCCCAGGTCCGCGCCGAGGCGCAGGCGCTGGCGCGCGAAGCGGAGCTCGCCGACCGCCGCGTGCAGGCGATCCTCGCCGAGCGCACCGAGTGGCAGAACCGCAAGGAGAGTGCGGCCTCACACATCGACACCATCCAGACCCGCATCACCGAGGTCTCGATCGAGCGCAGCGATCTCGAAAACGCGCCCGCCGTGTTCGCCGAGAAGCGCAGCGCGCTGATCACCGAGATCGAATACGCGGAAAACGACCGCCGCATGGCCGCCGACGCGCTCGCCTCGGCCGAGACCGCGATGGCCGAAACCGATCGCGTCGCCAAGCTGACACTCGAAGCGCTGTCGAGCTCCCGCGAAGCAACCGCCCGCGCCGAGGAGCGCATGGAAGGCGCACGGCGCCGGCTCGAGGACATCGAGCGCGAGATCCGCGACATGCTGGAGGTCGAGCCGCAGGCCGTTGCCGGCCTCGCCGAGATCGAGCCCGGCGCCGAGCTGCCGCCGCTGCACGACATCGAGGAAGACCTCGAAAAGATGCGCCGCGACCGCGAGCGCCTGGGTGCGGTGAACCTGCGCGCCGAGGAAGAGCTGCGCGAGGTCGAGACCCAGCACACCGGCCTCGTCACCGAGCGCGATGACCTCGTCGAAGCCATCAAGCGGCTGCGCCAGGGCATCCAGAGCCTCAACAAGGAAGCGCGCGAGCGGCTCCTGACCTCGTTCGAGGTCGTCAACAACCACTTCAAGCGCCTGTTCGTCGAGCTGTTCGGCGGCGGCGAGGCCGCGCTGCACCTGATCGAGAGCGACGACCCGCTCGAAGCCGGTCTCGAGATCATCGCAAAGCCGCCGGGCAAGAAGCCGCAGACGCTGTCGCTGCTTTCGGGCGGCGAGCAGGCGCTGACCGCGATGGCGCTGATCTTCGCGGTGTTCCTCACCAACCCCTCGCCGATCTGCGTGCTGGACGAAGTCGACGCACCGCTCGACGACCACAACGTCGAGCGCTACTGCAACCTGCTGCACGAGATGACCAGCTCGACCGACACCCGCTTCATCATCATCACACACAACCCGATCACGATGGCGCGGATGAACCGGCTGTTCGGCGTCACCATGGCCGAGCGCGGCGTCTCGCAACTGGTGTCGGTGAGCCTGTCAGAGGCGGTGGACATTCTCGACCAGAACGTGGCGTGAGCCTCCGGTCGTTCCACACCTATTGACGTCATCATCCGCGAAAGCGGATGATCCAGTACGCCGCGGCCTCTCGGTTCACGGCGCCGTCTCGGAATACTGGATGCCCCGCCTACGCGGGGCATGACGATGAGAAAATGATCTCACCCACCCTCCCCGCCGAACTGAAAGCCGCCCTCGACGGCAAGCTTCAGGGCTTCTCCCGCACCGACGCCGCACAGCGCTCGCAAAAAATCTCGACCGCCTATCGCGCAGGCGGCACCTCCGGCACCATCAAGTCGGAGGCCGATGCGCTCGCCTACGCGCTGGCGCGGATGCCAGCGACCTATGCGGCCGTGGCCGCCAGCCTGAATGCGCTGACCGAGATGGCGCCGGACCTCGCCCCGGAAACCCTGCTCGACGTCGGCGCAGGCCCGGGCACCGCGAGCTGGGCCGCTGCTGAGGCCTTTCCGTCGCTGCAGGATTTTACCCTGCTCGACGCCAACGCCACCCTCAGCCGTCTCGCGCTCGAACTGGCGCATGACAGCACACGTCTCGCCGATTGCCGCTATCTGCCGGGCGACGCCGGTGCCAATCTCGCCGAGGTCTCGCAAGCCGATCTCGTCGTCGCGAGCTACGTCATCGGCGAGCTCAGCGAGACCGATCAGCGCAAGCTTTCGGAAACGATGTGGGCGAAAGCACGCCACGCGCTGGTCGTGATCGAGCCCGGCACACCGGCCGGCTACGCGCGCATCCTCGCGCTGCGCCAGCAGCTGATCGCGCTAGGTGCCTACGTCGCCGCGCCCTGCCCGCACGAAAAACCCTGCCCCCTCGTAGCGCCCGACTGGTGCCATTTCAGCCAACGCCTGCCGCGCTCGCAGGCGCACCGGCAGATCAAGGGCGCCGACGTGCCGTTCGAGGACGAGCGCTTCATCTACACCGCCCTGACCCGGACAGCGCCCGCAACACGTGCCGCGCGCGTGCTGGCGCCGCCGGATGTCGGCAAAGCCGAGATCACCGCAAAGCTCTGCACGGAGGGCGGCCTCGCTATCACCAAGGTCCCGCGGCGCGACAAGGCCGGCTATGCAAGCGCCCGGCGCTGGCGCTGGGGCGACGCGGTCATTGCCGAAAGTTAACTTCGTCGGACGCTTTTGCCTTGAACTCGGATGGTTCCCCATTCGACCAAGTCTTACCTTCCTCTGCGCCGGGCTCTCGTCCTGTGCCAATTTGGTCTAGGCTGCGCCCGCCTGCTTCCCCCTTCAGGAGTTCTCCATGTCGACCGGCTGGATCGTTCTCGGCGTCATCGTCGTCCTCGTGTTCCTGGCGTTCAGCGCCTACAACCGGCTGGTGGCGCTGGGCCAGCGCGTCGGCCAGGCCTTTGCCGACATCGACGTGCAGCTCAAGCAGCGCCACGATCTGATCCCGAACCTGGTCGAGACGGTGAAGGGCTATGCTTCGCATGAGCGTGGCACGCTCGACGACGTCATCAAGGCGCGCAACTCGGCGATGTCGGCGCAGGGACCGGCACAGGTATCCGCCGCCGAGAACCAGCTCTCCGGCGCGCTCGGCCGGCTGATCGCGCTGTCGGAGGCCTATCCGGACCTCAAGGCCAACGCCAACTTCCAGCAGCTCGCCAGTGAGCTCTCCGACCTCGAGAACAAGATCGCGGCGAGCCGCCGCTTCTTCAACAACGCGGTCCAGGAGTACAACACCGGCATCCAGCAGATGCCCGCCGCCCTGTTCGCCGGCATGTTCGGCTTCACCAAGAAGGACTTCTTCGATCTCGGCGCCAGCCGCACCGAAGTCGAGGCCACTCCGCAGGTGAAGTTCTGAGTTGAGCCGATAGGCCGGCAGGGCATCGCGTCATGGCCGCGTATGGTCTCTACACGCACATCGCCTCGAACAAGTTTCGTTCGATGCTGCTGCTCGCCGGCCTGTTCATGCTGGTCTACGTGCTGGTCTATGCCGGCGCGCTGGTCGCGGAAGTCGTCATCAACAGCAATGGCACTGTCGCCTACTATCTGAGCCGCGCTTTCCACGACCTCATCGTCGCCGCGCCGTTCGCGACGATCGCGGCGGCGGTCTGGATCGTCATCGCCTATTTCTTCCACCAGTCAATGATCGATGCCGTGACCGGCGGCCACGACGTCACCCGGCAGGAAGAGCCGCGACTCTACAATCTGCTCGAAAACCTCTGCATCTCGCGCGGCATCACCATGCCGAAGCTGAAGATCATGGAGAGCCCGGCGCTGAACGCGTTCGCGACCGGCCTCAATCCGCGGCAATATTCGATCACCGTGACCACGGGTCTCCTCAATGCGCTTGATGACAAGGAGATCGAGGCGGTGCTGGGCCACGAGCTGACCCACATCAAGAACGGCGACGTCCAGCTCATGGTCGTCGCCGTCATCATCGCCGGCGTGGTCGGCTTCTTCGGCGAGTTGTTCTTCCGCCTGTTCACGAGCTTCAACTGGAGCTCCGGCTCCGGCGGCTCGTGGTCGTCGGGCTCGTCCTCATCGTCGCGATCGTCCTCGTCGTCGAGCGACAGCAAGAGCTCCGGCGGCGGCGCGGTGATCGTGATCATCATCGCGGTCGTGCTGATCGTGGTGGCGTGGCTGTTGTCGCAGGTGGTGAAGCTCGCGCTGTCGCGTTCGCGCGAATATCTCGCCGACGCAGGCTCCGTCGAGCTGACGAAAGATCCGGACGCCATGATCTCGGCGCTGCGCAAGATCGAGAACCGCGGCGAGCTGCCGGGCGCGACTTCGGCGGTGATGGAGCTCTGCGTCGACAATCCGCGCGAGGGCTTTGCCGATTTGTTCGCGACCCATCCCTCGGTGCAGTCCCGGGTCGACGCGCTGGTCAAGTTCGCCGGCGGCCATGATCCCGGCCCGCTGCCGCCGCCCGACGAGGCGGACGAGCCTGAGGCACAGGTGAAGCGGCAGGACGGCCCGCCGCCGTTGCGCCAGGGGCCTTGGGACGATGCAGGCAGCTCGGCCGGTCCACCGCCCGTGCCCGCCCCCTCCGGAACTGCAGCCGGCAATCCGATGGGTCCATGGGGCCGTCGTTAAGGGCGGGATTTTAAGCGACTTGCGAAGGGTTGCGTTGCGATTGGGAAAAACCTCGGAAATTGCCACAACCAGAGGCCGAGGATTTGAATTCTCCCTTGTTTCTGCCATGTTCGCGCCCAACAGCAGACTTGGGACATCGATTTGGGGCCCGACCGATTGCAAGGCGCAATCGGAGGGCGCGTTAGGGGACAGCAATGGCAAAGCCGGCAGTGGTTGTGGTGGGCGCGGACAAGGGCGGGGTGGGCAAGACCACGGTGTCGCGCACCTTGCTCGATTATTTTTCCGCCAACAACGTACCGACGCGCGCCTTCGACACGGAGTCGCCGCGCGGAACCCTGAAGCGCTTTCACCCCGAGATCACCGAGATCGTCGACATGATGACGACCTCGGACCAGATGAAGATCTTCGACACGCTCAACGCGGCGAGCCCGTCGGTGACCGTGATCGACGTCCGCGCCGGCCTGCTCTCGCCGGCGCTGGCCTCGCTGCGCGACATCGGCTTCCTCGACGCAGCCAAGGCCGGCCAGATCACCTTCGCGGTGTTCCACATCCTGGGCCCCTCGATCGCGTCGCTCGACGAAATCGCCGAGACCGCAGGCTTCATGGGCGGCGCAAAATATTTCCTGGTGAAGAACTTCATCAACGACACCCAGTTCTTCCAGTGGGACCAGGCGACCTACAATTCCTACTTCCACCGCATCAAGGACGCGACCGAGCTGACCATCCCCAAGCTCAACGAAATGGCCTATGAGCAGGTCGAAGTGTCCTCCGTCCCGTTCCTGAAATTCGTCGCCAACAAGGGCATCAACGACGAAGCCGCGAACTATTCCTTCGTGCTGCGCGGCTATGTCCGCCACTGGCTGGCGAATGTCTGGAGCGAGTTCGACCGGATCCGGCTGACCGACATCGTCGGTTCGAAGCCCGCCACCCGCAACAGCGAAAAATAGTTGCAGAGCCCGGGCGGATACGGCTGGATTGGACGGTGAGTTCGCCTGATATAGCTGTCGATGCCCGCGACGCCCCTTTACATCATCTGCTCGCCCCGCCCGCAGGTCGGCAAGACGCTGCTGGCGCGGCTATTGAGCGAATTTTTGCTGCTCAAGAACGGCGACGTCGCGGCCTTCGACGTCAACCTGAAGGAACCGTCGCTGCTCGACTATCTGCCGAAGGTCACCGAAACGGCTGATGTGATCGACACCTACGGCAAGATGCAGCTGATGGACCGCGTCATCGTCGATGACGGCCTAGCCAAGGTGATCGACCTCGGCTTCCACGCCTTCGACGAGTTCTTCAAGATGACCGACGAGATCGGCCTGTTGAAGGAGGCCGCACGCCGGCACGTCGCGCCGATGATCCTGTTCGTCGCCGACACCGACCGCGTCTCGGCCCGCGCCCACGAGATGCTGCGCGGACAGATCCCGCGGATGAACCTGATCACGGTGGACAATGAGCACATCGTGCGCGGCGAGCTGCCGGCCGCGATGGCGACCGGGCGGCTGTTCCGCTTGCCCGCGCTACCCGGCTTCCTCAAGACCTATATCGACCGGCTCAACTTCTCCTTCACCGGCTATCTGCGCCAGGAGAAGGACGCCTCCACCGAGCTGCACCAGTGGACCCGGCGGAACTACCTCGCCTTCCGCGAGCTCGAGCTCAGCCTGATCCTACAAAGCTCCTGAGGCGATAATTTTACCCGGATAATATTGACTGCGGGGCTGACCGCGCCTATTGAGGCGGAGATCGGTATCCCTCTCAGCAAGGTCCCACCCCCGTGAGCATCGACCGGAAGGCAGCCATCGCCGCCTACAAGGAGCGCAAGACCATTGCGGGCATCTACGTCGTCCGCTGCGCGGCATCGGGCGAGGCCTGGGTCGGCCAGGCGCCGAACCTGCAGACCATCCAGAACCGCATCTGGTTCTCGCTCCGCCAGGGCAGCCACACCTGCCGTACCCTCCAGGCTGCGTGGAACGCGCATGGCGAGGCGGGCCTGACGTTCGGCGAATGCGAGCGGCTGGAAAATGAGGAGACTGACTACGTCAGGAACGCGCTCCTGAAGGAGCGCATGCTGCATTGGCGGTCCGCATTGAAGGCCGAGGCGATCTGACGATCGCCGGGGTGGCGACGCGGCTCAATGCCCTTCGAACGTCATCAGCGTTCGCACCGGCACGTCCATCGCGCGCAGCTTGGCGGCGCCGCCGAGATCGGGGAGGTCGACAATGAAGCAGGCGGCGACGACATTGGCGCCGATTTGGCGGAGGAGCTTCACCGCGCCTTCCGCGGTGCCGCCGGTGGCGATGAGATCGTCGACCAGGATGACGCGCTCGCCGGGCTGGATCGCGTCGACATGCATCTCCATCTCGTCGATGCCGTATTCGAGCGAGTAGGCAATGCGCACGGTGGTGTGCGGCAGCTTGCCTTTCTTGCGGATCGGCACGAAGCCGGCGGAGAGCTGATGCGCCACCGCGCCGCCGATGATGAAGCCGCGCGCCTCCATGCCGGCGACCTTGTCGATCTTGTTGCCGGCCCAGGGATTGACGAGCTCGTCGACCGCGCGGCGGAACGCGCGCGCATCCGCGAGCAGCGTGGTGATGTCGCGGAACATGATCCCCGGCTTGGGATAGTCGACGATGGTGCGGACGCTCGCCTTCAGATCGTGGTCAAAGGTCATTGGTGCCTCTCAATCAACGCGCGCATCCAGCCGGAACGCATTCTCGACAATCCTCAGGCCCACCTCGCCGCTGAGCGACATCAGCGATTCCGGATGGAACTGCACGCCGGCAACCGGCAGCGTCTTGTGCTCGAGCGCCATGGCGACACCGTCCTCGGTGCTGGCGGTGACATCAAGCACCTCGGGCATGCTGTCGCGCTCGACATAGAGCGAGTGATAGCGGCCGATCACGATCTCGTTCGGCAAATTGCGCATCAGGCGGCCGCCGCGCACCTGCACCCGCGAGGGCCGGCCGTGCGCGGGATGCGTGAGTTGACCGAGCTCCCCGCCGAAATATTCGCCGATCGCCTGCACGCCGAGACAGACGCCGAACACCGGCAGCTTCTTCTCCAGCGCCGCATCGATGGTCTTCTTGATCCCGAAATCTTCGGGCCTGCCTGGTCCGGGTGACAGCACCAGCAAATCCCACCTCTTCCGCTTGAGCATGTCGAGCGCATGCACATGGCGGACCACGGTGACGTCGGCGCCGACCTGGCGGAAATAATCGGCCAGCATGTGCACGAAGCTGTCGTCGTGATCGATCAGCAGCACCTGCTTGCCCGAGCCGGTCGCATCGGGCGCGAAGGCCGACAGCGGCTTTGGCGGATCGCCGCGCAGCGCCTGGAACAGGGCTGCGGCCTTGACCTGGCACTCGCGGTCTTCGGCCGCGGGATCGGAATCGAACAGGCAGGTGGCACCGACGCGCACCTCGGCGAGACCATCCTTCATGCGGATGGTGCGGATGGTGAGGCCGGTGTTGATGCTGCCGTCGAAATTCACCGCGCCGATCGCGCCGGCATACCAGCGCCGCGGCGAACGCTCGTGATCCTCGACGAACTGCATCGCCCAGAGTTTTGGCGCGCCCGTCACCGTCACCGCCCAGGCATGGGTAAGGAAGGCATCGAGCGCGTCGAAGCCGGGACGCAGCATGCCCTCGACGTGATCGACGGTGTGGAACAGTTTTGAGTAGGTCTCGATCTGGCGGCGCGCCAAGACCTTGATCGTGCCCGGCACGCAGACGCGCGCCTTGTCGTTGCGGTCGACGTCGGTGCACATGTTGAGTTCGAACTCGTCCTTCTCCGAGTTCAGGAGCTGGCGGATCTGCTCGGCATCGCCGATCGCATCGGTGCCGCGCGCGATCGTCCCTGATATCGGGCAGGTCTCGACGCGGCGTCCGTCGGAGCGCACGAACATTTCCGGCGAGGCGGAGACGAGGAACTCGCCCTCGCCGAGATTCATCAGCGCGCCGTAGGGCGACGGGTTGATGACGCAGAGGCGCTGGAACACTTCCGCCGGCGAGCGATCGCAGGGCTCGGCGAAGAGTTGTCCGGGCACCGCCTCGAACAGATCGCCGCGCGCGAAAGCCGCGCGCGCGGTCTCGACCGTGGCCTGATATTCACCAGGCGCGTGATCGGCAAAGCCCTGGCGCGGTGTCTTCAGGTACGGGCTCTCGACGGTCTCGCGCGGCAGGCCTTCGGTGGACTTGCCCTTCCACGCAAAATCGTAACTCAGCACCACGCCGCGGCCGGTCGCACGGTCGTAGGCGAGCAGGCGATCGGGGACGTAGAGCACGATATCGCGCTGGTCCTGCTCGCGTGCGCGCTTCTGCACGAGGTCCTCGATCTGGAACACGAGGTCGTAGGCGAAGGCGCCGAACAGGCCGAGCAGCCCGTCATCGTTGGCGGAGAAGGCGGCGACGAGATCGCGCACCAGCGACATCACGCTGGCGCGCCGCGTGCGCTGGTCTTCCTCGACCGGCGCATCGCCGCGGATGATGTGGCCGGCAAGCCGCGTGGCGGTCTTCTCGGAGATCACGACGCAGGGCTCGTGCAGCACGTCTGCGAGGAAGGCGATCAGCACCTGGCCGCGTTCATTGAGCGCTTCCAGCTTGAAATTGACGCCTGTGGTCTCGAGCTTGAGCGGCGGGTCGGAGAAGCCGAGGTCAAAGCTCTCGTAGCGGCCGGGCACGGTCGTGCCCGAGGACAGCATCACGCCGCGGCGGCGGTCGAGCAGGTTGATGAGATCGTCGAGCCTGTTGGCGCCGCCAGTGAACTGCTCCGCCACACGCGTGATCGCGAGACCGCCGCGGGTCACGTAGTCGCTTCGAGCCGGGAGGGCAAAGACTGTCCTGTTCATGTCGTCCTCTTACGAAACTTGCCGAGGAAACGCCACACAGGACAAACGATCAGGCCGCCGCACTGCGTGGCGACCTTCGACGATTTTGAGAAATGAAATCGCACCGGCCACCTCTTTAGGAGGTGCGCCACCAAAGACGGGCTGGGCGGACGGCGGTGCTCATGGGGCGGATACTCACCATGGCGCGGGGACGGCGTCAAGGGTGGGCGGGCGCCGTCCGAGCTCCAGGCGATCAGCCGAGATGCTTCCGGAAAAACTCCGTCGCCCTGCCCCAGGCGAGCTCGGCGGCTTCGCGGTCGTGCACGGCTTGGCGCTGCTCGTTGACGAAAGCGTGCTCGGCATCATAGCGGAACAGCTCGAGCGACTTGCCGGCGGCCTTCATGCCGCTTTCAAAGGCATCGACCAGTTGCGGCGTGCACCAGTCGTCCTTGTTGGCGAAATGGGCCTGGAGCGGGATCTTGACGTCGGCGGGCTTGGCCGCCTGCTCGGGCGGGATGCCGTAGAAGACGACGCCGGCCGCGAGCTCCGGAATCTTGGTCGCGCCGATGATGGTGACGGCGCCGCCGAGGCAGAAGCCTGTTAGCCCGACCTTGGCGCCGTTGCGCGACAGATATTGCGTGGCGCCGCGCACGGTCTGCGTGGTGGCGTCCATGAAATCGAGCGAGTTCATCTCTTTGCCGGCGGCGTCCGTGTCGTGATACGGCACCACCTTGCCCTTGTAGAGATCGGGCGCCAGCGCATCGAAGCCGGCGAGCGCAAAGCGGTCGCACAGGCCCTTGATCTGATCCGACAGGCCCCACCATTCCTGGATCACGACCACGCCCGGCGCGTTGCCGCGCGCGGCGTTGGCGAGATAGCCCGAGGCGTCCTTGCCGTCCGGGCGCTTGAAGGTGATGGTGGTTCCCATGGTGTCCTCCGATGAGTTTCTGGGGGAGCGGTTGGCGGTATTTTGGCGTTTGAGCGAGCGATAGGCAATCGCGCCAAACAACACACGCTCGTGTCCAACAAAAAAGCCCCCTTGCGGGGGCCTCTTCATTTTCGTCTCGATCCGCTCAGTGGGAGTCGGCCCAGACCTTTTTCTTCGTGAAGTACATCAGGCCCGCGAAGATGATCAGGAACACCAACACCTGGAAGCCGAGGCGCTTGCGCGCTTCCATGTGGGGCTCGGCGGTCCACATCAGGAACGTGGTGACGTCCTTGGAATATTGCGCGACCGTGGTCGGCGAGCCGTCGCCATAGGTTACCTGGCCGTCGCTGAGCGGCTTCGGCATCTTGATGGCGTGGCCCGGGAAGTACTTGTTGTAGTAGGAGCCTTCGGGGATGGTGACGCCTTCAGGCACCTTGTCCTCAAAGCCCTGGAGCACCGCCGCGACATAGTCCGGGCCCTGCTCCTGGTACTGGGTGAAGAAGTCGAAGATGAACCAAGGGAAGCCGCGGCCGTAGGAGCGCGCCTTGGTGATCAGCGACAAATCGGGCGGCGCCGCACCGCCGTTCGCCGCACGGGCCGCCTGCTCGTTCGGGAATGGCGAGGGGAAATAGTCCGCCGGCCGGCCCGGGCGCTCGAACATGTCGCCCGCATCGTTCGGGCCGTCCTTGACCTTGTAGTCGGACGCAAACGCCGCTGCCTGCGCCACCGAATAGCCGGGGCCGCCGGCTTCCGCGAGGTTGCGGAAGGCGATGTAGGACAGGCCATGGCAGCTCGAGCAGACCTCCTTGTAGACCTGCAGGCCGCGCTGGAGCGCGCCGCGGTCGTACTTACCGAAAGGGCCGGAGAACGACCATTTGTTGCCCGGCGGCCTGTCGCTGCCTTCGGAGGCGCGAGCGTCCTGAAGGCTGCCGAGGAACAGCGCGCCGGCGGCAACGAGCGCGATGGCGACCGAAGCCACCGCCTTGCCGCCCTTGGCCAGGATCGCCTCCGAGATCGAGTTCGGCACCGGCCGCGGCGTCTCGATGCGCGAGAGCAGCGGCAGCACGATCAGGAAGTAGGCGAAGTAGCAGACCGTCAGGACCCGGCCGGCGATCACGTAGATGCCTTCCGGCGGCTGCGCGCCGAGATAGCCGAGCAGGATGCAGACCGCGACGAAGATCCAGAAGAACTGCTTGGCCAGCGGCCGGTACTTCGACGACCTGGTCTTGGCGGCATCGAGCCAGGGCAGGAAGCACAGGATGATGATCGCCGAGAACATCCCGATCACGCCCGCGAGCTTGTTCGGGATCGAACGCAGGATCGCGTAGAACGGCAGGTAATACCATTCCGGCACGATGTGCGGCGGCGTCACGCCCGGGTTCGCCGGGATGTAGTTGTCGGCGTCGCCGAGATAGTTCGGCATGTAGAAGATGAACCAGGCGTAGAGCAGCAGGAAGCAGGCGACTCCGAACCCGTCCTTGATGGTCGCGTGCGGCGTGAACGGCACCGTGTCCTTTTCCGTCTTCGGCTCGACGCCGTCAGGATTGTTCTGGCCGGCGACATGCAGCGCCCAGACGTGGAGCACGACGACGCCAGCGATCAGGAACGGCAGCAGATAGTGCAGCGAGAAGAAGCGGTTCAGCGTCGGGTTGCCGACCGAATAGCCGCCCCACAACAGCGTCACGATGCTCTCGCCGACATAGGGAATGGCGGAGAACAGATTGGTGATGACGGTGGCGCCCCAGAAGCTCATCTGGCCCCACGGCAGCACGTAGCCCATGAAGCCCGTCGCCATCATCAGGAGGTAGATGATGACGCCGAGGATCCACAACACCTCGCGCGGCTCCTTGTAGGAGCCGTAATAGAGACCGCGCAGCATGTGGACGTAGACCGCGAAGAAGAACATCGACGCGCCGCAGGCATGCATGTTGCGCAGCAGCCAGCCGTAATTGACGTCACGGACGATCAGCTCGACCGACTTGAAGGCGAGATCGGCGTGCGGCGTGTAGTGCATCGCCAGGACCACGCCGGTCAGGATCTGCATCCCCAGCATGAAGGAGAGGATGGCGCCGAAGGTCCACCAGTAATTCAGGTTGCGCGGGGTGGGATAGACGACGAAGGAGGAATGGACGAGACCGATGATCGGCAGACGTCGCTCGATCCATTGCAGGGCCGGATTGCTCGGCTGGTAGTCGGATGGTCCGCTCATGATGCGATCCTGAGGAAATATAACGACGAGACGGCGCGAAGCTTCGGGCGAAGGCCCGAAGCTCAGCCGATCTGGATTTTGGTGTCGGAAACGAACTGGTACGGCGGCACCGGCAGGTTCGCGGGCGCGGGCCCCTGGCGGATGCGGCCGGACGAATCGTACTGCGAACCATGGCAGGGGCAGAAGAACCCGTCGTAATTGCCCTCATGAGCGATCGGGATGCAGCCGAGATGGGTGCAGATGCCGATCACGACCAGCCACTGCTCGTGGCCCGGCTTGACCCGGGCCTCGTCGGACTGCGGATCGGGCAGGCTCGCCACGTTGACGGCGCGCGCCTCGTCGATCTGCTTCTTGGTGCGGTGGCTGACGTAGATCGGCTTGCCGCGCCAGAACACCTTGATGTCCTGCCCCTCGGCGACCGGGCTGAGATCGACCTCGATCGGCGCACCGGCGGCGATGGTCGACGCATCAGGATTCATTTGAGAGATGAAGGGCCAGAGCGCAGCTGCGCCCCCTACTGCTGCAGCTGCCCCCGTTGCAACGAATAAGAAATCACGGCGTGTCGGATGGTCCGCCGAAGACGCTGTCGTCACGATTCCAACCCTTTCTTCTTATGCTGCCGACGGAACCGTTCCGGGAGCCCCCAAGGTCCCCAAAACAGTGTGCCGGCGCCCGCGGCCCCCCGCGGCGGCAGAACTTCACTTGTCCCCACCGAAACAAGGCGAAAACAGCAGTCCAGAATCGTTCTATTGGCACCCTTGCCGGGCGAGCGCAAGCCCGCTAACGGCGTGGGGGCGTGCAATGCACGAATTCCGCAGCCAGCGATGTTTTATTGAGACATTTCCGGCCCGCACCGACCCCGATACAGCCCATGCAGATCGCGCTTTTCCAACCCGACATCGCCCAGAACACCGGCACGATTCTCAGGCTCTGTGCCTGCCTGGGCATGGCCGCCCACATCATCGAGCCGGCGGGCTTCCCGTTCTCCGACCGCTTGTTCCGCCGGGCGGGAATGGACTACCTCGATCATGTCAGCGTGACCCGCCACGACTCCTGGTCGAAATTCGAGGAATGGCGTGCGACACAGGGCTACCGCCTGCTGCTGTTCACCACCAAGGCCGCCACCGATTACCGCGATTTTCATTACCAGACGTCGGACATCCTGCTATTCGGGCGCGAGAGCGCCGGCGTCACCGACGCGGTGGTCGAGGCTGCGGACGCGCGGCTGGTGATCCCGATCACGGCGGGGCTGCGGTCGCTCAATGTCGCCATGACCGCGGCGATGGCCGCAGGCGAGGCGCTGCGGCAGCTCCGGAACCCGTAAGTTTGAGATGTTGAGGAGAGATCATTGAGTTACGCGGTCAAGGAAATCTTCCTGACCCTGCAAGGCGAAGGCGCCCATGCCGGGCGCGCGTCCGTGTTCTGCCGCTTTGCCGGCTGCAACCTCTGGAGCGGCCGCGAGGCCGACCGCGAGGCCGCGACCTGCAAATTCTGCGACACCGACTTCGTCGGCACCGACGGCACGCTCGGCGGCCGCTATGCCTCGGCCGCGGAACTCGCCAACACCGTCGCCGCGCAATGGACGGCTGCCACCGACAGCAACCGTTACGTGGTGCTCACCGGCGGCGAGCCGCTGCTCCAGGTCGATGCCGCCCTGATCGACGCCCTCCACGCCCGCGGCTTCGAGATCGGCGTCGAGACCAACGGCACGATTGTGGCGCCTGAGGGGCTCGACTGGATCTGCGTCAGCCCCAAGGGCGGCAGCGAGCTCGTCCAGCGCCGCGGCCACGAGCTGAAGCTGGTCTATCCGCAGGCCCTCGCCGCGCCCGAGACCTTCGAGGGTCTCGCCTTCGAACGCTTCTCGCTGCAACCGATGGACGGACCCGAGGTTGCCCAAAACACCGTGCGTGCGATCGACTATTGCCTGCGCCATCCGCAATGGCGGCTGAGCGTGCAGACGCATAAATCGCTCGGCATCAGATAGGATTGGTTTTCGAACAGATGTGGGAATTGACGAAATCGTTCCGCTTCGAGGCGGCGCACTCATTGTCGGGGACGACCTTTGGCGCCGCAAGCGAAGAGATCCACGGCCACTCCTTCCGCGCCGAGGTGACGTTGCGCGGCACGCCCGACCCTGCGACCGGCATGGTGGTCGATCTCGGCCTCGTCCAGCGCGCCATCGAGGACGTGCGGCTCACGCTCGACCACAAATACCTCAACAAGATCGAGGCGCTGGGCACACCGACGCTGGAAAACCTCTCGCGCTTCGTCTGGGAGCGGCTCCAGCATATCGGCAAGCTCACCCGCGTCAGCATCCACCGCGACAGTTGCAACGAGAGCTGCACCTATTACGGTCCGCAGGGTTAGACTTCGTAGGGTGGGCAAAGCGAAGCGTGCCCACCAATCAAGACGACAGTGAATATGGTGGGCACGGCGCAAGAGCGCCTTTGCCCACCCTACGAGACCGGTTTTGGAATTGGACATGGACATCTCGACAATCGAAGACCGCAAGACGCGCGCCCGCGCCTGGTTCGAAGCTTTGCGCGACGACATCTGCGCGAGCTTCGAGCGGCTGGAGGATGACGCCCCCCAAAGCCTTTATCCGGGCGATGCCGGCCGCTTCAAACGCACGCCCTGGCAGCGCACCGATCATACCGGCGCGCCCGGCGGTGGCGGCGTGATGTCGATGATGTCCGGCCGCCTGTTCGAGAAGGTCGGCGTGCATTGCTCGACGGTGCACGGCGAATTCGCGCCCGAGTTTCGCGCCCAGATCCCCGGCGCGGCAGACGACCCCAAGTTCTGGGCCTCCGGCATCTCGCTGATCGCGCATCTGCGCAATCCGCACGTGCCCGCCGTGCACATGAACACCCGCTTCRTCGYCACCAMRAAARSCTGGTTCGGCGGCGGCGCCGATCTCACGCCGGTGCTCGACCGCCGGCGCACCCAGGACGATCCCGACACGCTCGCCTTCCACGCCGCGATGAAGGAGGCCTGCACGGGCCCGAACGGCGTTGCCGACTACGACAAGTACAAGAAATGGTGCGACGAGTATTTCTACCTGCCGCACCGCAAAGAGGCGCGCGGCATCGGCGGCATCTTCTACGACTGGCACGACAGCGGCGACTGGGACGCCGACCTCGCTTTCACCGAGGATGTCGGCCGCGCCTTCCAGAAAATCTACCCTGACATCGTCAGGCGCAATTTCGCGAGCGCCTGGACCGCTGAGGATCGCGAGGAGCAATTGATCCGGCGCGGACGCTATGTCGAATTCAACCTGCTCTACGACCGCGGCACCATCTTCGGGCTCAAGACCGGCGGCAACGTGGACTCCATCCTGTCGTCGCTGCCGCCGGAGGTGAAATGGCCATGAGCACCGCGATGCCTCCGCTGCCGCGCGCCATGCTGATCGACATGGACGACACCATCCTTTCGGCCTACGGCCGGCCCGAGATCGCCTGGAATACGATCGCAGAAGAATTTGCCGACGAGCTCGCGCCGCTGCCGCCGCAGCAGGTCGCGACCGCAGTTTTGGCCTTCGCACGAAACTTCTGGGCGAATGCGGAAGCCGCGTGGCGGATGAAGCTTGGCGAGGCACGGCGGCTCACGGTGCGGGGCGGCTTCGCCGCGCTCGCCGCCGACGGCCACCGCGCCCTCTCCGACGATCTCGCCGATCGCCTCGCCAACCGCTTCACGACCTATCGCGAAGAAGCGATCTTCGTGTTCCCCGGTGCGCATGATGCGATCGACTCTTTCAAGGCACGCGGCGTCAAACTCGCGCTGGTCACCAACGGCGCCGCCGACATGCAGCGCGCCAAGGTCGAGCGCTTCGAGCTCACGCATCGCTTCGATCACATCCAGATCGAGGGCGAGCACGGTTTCGGCAAGCCCGAGGAGCGCGCCTATCTGCACGCGATGGAGGCGCTCGGCGTCACCGCGAAAGACACCTGGATGATCGGCGACAATCTGGAATGGGAAGTCGTGACGCCGCAGCGCCTCGGCATCTACTCGATCTGGATCGACGTGCATGGCGACGGCCTGCCCGAAGGCTCGGCCGTCAAGCCCGACCGCATCATCCGCTCGCTGACCGAACTCGTGCCGGACCAGCCGTAACCCAGGCGAAAACAAAACATCGAAAACAACCCCATGCACAGTAGCCGGCTGCTGCAATTTCAACAGCTTGCCGCAAACGCAATGCATTGCTGATTTTACGAAATCATTTGACGCGTCGGGCAAAACAGGCGCATGATGCCATCATCGCCGCGCCTGGGACGGAATAGCCCCTGGTGACCTCGAGCGATCCCCCACTCGAACCTCTGCCATCGACGTTTCGGCAGTCTGTGCAAGCCGCAGCCAATTCACGGGTCCCATAGCCCGTGATCGGCCTGTCATGACGGCTTGCTAGCCTCCCCTCTCGTCGATCAACCCCGAAAGGACCATCCATGGAACTGAAAACCGGCGACGTCGTGATGCTGAAATCCGGCGGCCAGCCGCTGACCGTCGCAGAGGTGAAAGGCGACGACATCCTCTGCCTCTGGATGGGCTCGGAAGGCGATCTGTTCCGCGAGACACTGCCGCTGGCCGCGCTCGACCGCCTGGAAGTGGAAGATCACGACGAGGATGAGGACGAAGACGAGGATGACGAGTAGGCACGCCTAAGCGGCCTGCGATTGCGAGAAAGGGAGACCTGAAGTCTCCCTTTCTTCACGTCTTCAGATCCGCTGATCAGAAGCGATAGTTCACACCAACGCGGGCGATGTCGAAGCTCGGCTTGATATCGACGTGAGTCGCGATGACGCCCGTCAACCCGGCCGGCGATTGAAGCGAGCCGGTCAAGTTGTAGCCTTTCGTGCCGAAACCCATGTGCAGATACTCGCCCTTGACCGACCACCCTGCCCCCAGAGCATATTCGAAACCGCCGCCAACCGCGTAGCCGATCAGGACGGCGCTGTCAGAAGCGCTCATGGAGCCCAGCGGTCCCAGGGTTGGCGGGAAGAGGGCAGTGACGATACTGCCCGTAGCGTTCGCACTGACCTTGGTATCGGCCAACGCAATACCGCCGGTCGCGTAGAGCAACGCCGGCCCAAACGCATAACCCACTCGGCCACGGAAGGTCGCATACCAATCGGTGCTGACGGACGTGCTGCCGCTGAAATTGCCGCCGATGAAGACGGGAACAGCAATAGCCGAGTTGCCGGTGCTGGCCTTTGAATTGAGATACTGCCAATCAGCCTCGATGCCGAGCACCGTCTGCTCAATCTGCCAGTTGTAGCCGGCCTGGATGCCGGCGGTGACCCCATTACCGTTGCCGGACACGGGGTTGAAGGCATAGATGCCCGAACCGCCATTCGAGTTCACGATTGTCCCGGTGGCGTTCGACGCACCGTAGCTGCCCCAGCCATAACCAACGTTGCCGCCGATATAGAATCCCGTCCAGTTGCCCACCTGAGCGGGAGCCTTCGACGACATACGGACCGGCGCCAGATCCGCAGCCTGGGCTGTGATCGGGCCGAGAGCGACTGTCGACAGCAATACAAGCGAAAACTTCCTCATTTCAACACCCCCCTTATTGAGCCGCACTGGCGGCCTGCCAATCATCATGAAGCAAAACCAACGCAGCATCAAAGCGCGATTGAATGCGCGAATCAGATCGCCCAATCGTTGCGCTCGGAGCCGGCGACGCCCTTCGCTGCTCGGGGCGGACAATGCGACGCCGTGTCTGCTCTGTTTGGTGAAGCGGACCTCGAGGGACTGCCTCTCCCGGCTTCCTAATCTAGCGAGAGGGAGCTCGTGCCAAGTGCAAGGCGGCCTCAACGCCGCCTTCCAGGATCTGCTCCGCCTGCGCAGCGTTGGGCACGGCCCGCGCGAACTGAAGGGTGCCCACCATGAGGCCGAAGATGGCGGTCGCGCGGCGGCGGCTCGCTGATGCATCTGCGTCAGGAAGCAGTGCGGCCAATGTCGCAACGTAGCTTCGCAGCCCCTTCTCGTAATCTTTCCTTGTGGACAGGGGCTGTCGGGCGATTTCGGGGAGCAACGCCGCCGAGGGGCATCCGCCCGTCGGGTCTTCGAGGTGAGCACGGTTCAGGTATCTCCGGATCGCGCCCTCAAGGTCCGGGCCGCTCCGCTGATCCTCATCGAGGCGATGTTGCTGGTCGTCGAGCGCGCTCGCCAGCGCCTCGCGAACGAGCGCATCTTTGGATTCGAAGTGCGGAGAGAATGCGCCTTTGGTCAGGCCGGCCTCGTCCATGATCCCGGCGATCCCGGTGGCGGAGATGCCGTTCCGGCGCATGCACTTCGACGCCACATCGATGATCTGCCGTCGCGTCGCCGCCTTATGACCTTTCTCGAAGCGCATCTTCTCTCCTCTCCACCAATATCCCGCAGCCCTTACGCTGCGGCCGCTTCCAGCAAAGCTTGGAGGTCGCGATCAAGTTGCTAGGCCACTGGATCGACATCATCGCGGCCAAACCGACTGAAAACGGATGCTGGTCGATCACGACGTTAGATCGCACTCGACTCTGCGCCCAAGATGCCCTCGATGCCGCGGGCAAGGTTTAGAAGCCCTCGGTCGCTCCCTAAGGGGGCATCCAGCTCAAGCCCAATCGGCAGCCCCGCGCGAGACAAGCCAACAGGAAGGCTGACACCGGGCAACCCCACGCTGCTTGCCGACACGGTGCGGTTCGCCAAAGCGAGGTAGCTAACTTCCTGCCCCCCGATATGGACGGTCGCCTGCTCCTCGATCAAAGGCGCCGTGCAGGGCGTGGTCGGTTGCAGAATGACCAGCGCCCCATGAGAGACGAACGCCGTGTTGAGTCGGCGCTGGATTTCCGGCCGGCTCACGTCGAGCGCAGTCTGATAGGCCTCTGCCGAGGTAGCACCTGCGCCACCCGGCAGCACGATGTGCCCCCACGCCTGCCGAAGTTGGGGCTTAAGGCCCTCATAAATGGCCTCGAACGTGGTCGGAATGTCATGGCGGCGAAGAAATTCCGAAATTTCGCCCATCGTCTCATGAGCGAAGATGCCCCATGTTGCGGTTTGGACGAGGGAATTGAAATCGTCGCCAAGATCTACTTCAACGATCTCGGCGCCGGCGTCCTGCAAGCGCCGAACCACCTCGCGGAAGCGGGTCTCGACTTCCGAGTCCACCAGATCCAGGAACTGTCGCGGCGCGAAGGCCAGCCGGACTCCCTTCAGGTCGTAGCCGCCGTTGGAGAACTCCGCAGCTTGTTCACCGGTCACGACCTGATCCACCAAAATGCAGTCCTCGACGTTTCGGGCGAACACGCCCGTCGTATCGAGCGTATGGGAGATCGGCGCAACGCCGTCGCGTGGCCAACGTCCAGTGGTTGGCTTGAAGCCCACGACCCCACAGAACGATGCGGGTACCCGGATGGACCCAACGGTGTCACCGCCCAAGGACGCGGGAACGATGCCGGCGGCCACGGATGCGGCGGAGCCGCTCGAGGAGCCGCCCGACACGCGATCTCGTGCGTGCGGATTCTTCACCTGGCCATAACGTGCGTTGTGACCAGTCAAGCCGTATGACATCTCGACGAGGTTGTTCTTGCCGAAGACCAAGGCGCCTGCCCCCTTAATGGACCGGACAGCGTCGGCATCTTCGCGCGGCACGAAGTGAGCGAGGCCTTCGACGCCCAGGCTGGTAGGTAGCCCTTTCGTCAAATAACTGTCCTTCACCCCAAGCGGCACGCCAAGGAGCGGGGCCGCCGATCCGGCCGCACGCGATTTGTCTGCGGCCCTCGCGGCCGCGAGCACCCCGGCCTCGTCGATAGTGATGAAGGCGTTCAGCTCGGCAAGCGCTCGGGCGCGCTGTAAGAGCGCCGCGGTGTAGGCCTCCGAGGTGATGTCGCCGTTGCGAATCGCTGCTGCAGCGGTTGCGAGCCCAAGCGAGTCGACATCTGTGGTTTGTCGCGATGCGACGTGGCGTGAGGCCGTGGTCGTGTCGTCCATGAAATCCTCGCTAGGAGCTGTTTGGCGGCACCCGGCCGCCGCCCAACAGCGGCTCAGCTCGATGCCATTACGGTCACAATATTAAATTACGATCGTAATTCAATAGAATTGGTGGCCTCGCCGGGGACACATGAGCGTGAGGTGCCGATGGATTACGGGCAATGATTGGTTTCAACGGCGATTTCTGCTTTGGGTCTTGGGTGTGTGCAAACGGATAGGTCGGCACGCGGCCGTGGTCGCCAATCGTTGCAGGCGGCCGATGTCTCGCGTCGGAGCGTCCAATGACTGGCCAAAGTGGGTATCGCGACGCGATATTGCGCTTTTGGAGGC